>CALFLM010000094.1 GCA_937880075.1 uncultured Romboutsia sp.
TAATGAAGTATTTTAATTAAAACATATATATAAATAATTTAGAGGAGGATTACCAATGGACGTTAAACAACTTGAAGCATTTGTAGCTGTTGCTAAATACAAAAGTTTTTCAAAAGCTGCTCGAGAACTATTTTTAACACAACCTACAGTAAGTGCTCATATACAAAATTTAGAAAAAGAATTAGACGCAGTTTTATTCAATAGAAATAACAAATGTATAACATTAACTAAGTCCGGAGAAATACTCTTAGAAAATGCAGTTTCTATATTGAATAGTTGTAAAAAAGCTATATATGATATAAAAGAATATTCTGGTAAAATAGAAGGCTTAATCGATATTGCATCTAGCTCAATACCTGAAACATATATCCTGCCTAAATTTATTAAATCATTTTCTAATAAATATCCAGATGTAAAGTTTAGTATAAGTCATTATGATTCTCAATATGCTATATCTGAAATTTTAAATGGGAGAATAAGCTTTGGATTTGTAGGTTCAAAAACT
Source organism: uncultured Romboutsia sp. (assembly GCA_937880075.1). Classification (GTDB taxonomy): domain Bacteria; phylum Bacillota; class Clostridia; order Peptostreptococcales; family Peptostreptococcaceae; genus Romboutsia. The sequence continues at coordinate 506 of CALFLM010000094.1, forward strand.
TCTAATCTTCAAATAAAGTATATAGATTTAATAAATGATGAGCTAGTTCTTATAGCACCAATTGATTTAAATATATATAATGAGAATGGATATATAGAGATAAATGAACTAAATAAACTTAATTTTATAATGAGAAAAGAAGGTTCAGGAACTAGAAATTTAACTTTTAATATACTAAAAGAACACAAGTTTAATATTGATAATTTAAATATACTTGCATATGTTGAATCTAATGAAACCATAAAAGAGATGGTTAAAATCGGTCTTGGTGTTTCTTTTATATCATACAAATCTGCCAAGACTATATAAAAAGTAATAAATTAAAATTCTATAGAATAAAAGATATTGATTTTACTAGAAAGTTTTATTTTATTTATTCTAAGAAAAAGGTATTTAGCCCCCTAGAAAATAAATTCTTAAATAGTTTGTGTGAATATTTTAATATATAAAGAAAAATAGACTAAAAAGTCTATTTTTCTTTATATATTATAAATTTATATTAAAAAATGCTTTATATCCTTTATACATTTCATACATATCTACCTTTGAAACTACTTCATAAGGTGAGTGCATATTTAATACTCCTATACCACAGTCTATAACTTCCGCACCATAGTTTGCTAGTATATATGCTATTGTTCCACCACCACCTTGGTCAACTTTTCCAAGTTCAGCAGTTTGCCATACTACATTACATTGATTAAATATTCTTCTTACTTCAGCCATAAATTCAGCATTAGCATCATTACAACCTCCTTTACCTCTAGAACCTGTATACTTACTTAAAACTAATCCATGTCCCATATATGCAGAGTTTCTTTTATCATATGCTTCAGAATAATTTGGATCATATCCTGCTGAAACATCAGCAGATAATACTTTTGAGTTTGCCATAGCTCTTCTTACTTTTAACTCTGAGTAATTTCCCTCTAATGCTATAAGTTCAGCTACTGTATTTTCAAAAAATCTTGAATGCATTCCCGTATTTCCTTGAGATCCAACTTCTTCTTTATCTACACATAAAGCAACAGCACAATATTTAGGATCTTTAGTATCTATTAAAGCCTTTACTGCACCATATGAACAAACTCTATCATCATGTCCATAAGCTAATACCATAGATCTATCAAGACCTAAATCACGAGCCTTTCCAGCTGGTACTATTTCTATTTCAGCACTTAGTAAATCTTCTTCTATAATTCCATATTTAGTATTTAGTATTTTTAATATATTTGCATCTATTGCTTCTTTTTCTACACCTTCTAGTGGTATACTACCAATTAGTAGATTAAGTTGCTCTCCTGTTATGCCATCTGAAAGCTTTTTTTGCATTTGGTCTTTTGCTAAGTGTGGTAATAAATCCGTTATACAAAATACTGGGTCCGTTTCATCTTCTCCGATACAAATGTCTACTTTTTGTCCGTCATTTAATACTACTAAACCATATATAGCAAGTGGTATTGTAGACCATTGATATTTTTTTATTCCACCATAGTAATGTGTCTTAAAAAATCCTAAATTTGCTTCTTCATATAATGGATTTGGTTTTAAATCTATTCTTGGAGAATCTATATGTCCTCCTATTATTTTCATACCATTTTCTAATTTATTTTTACCAATTACAAATAAAGCAACTGCTTTATCTTTATTGACTGCATAAATTTTATCTCCTGGATTTACCTTACCATTACTAATAGCTTCATCTATTGATATATATCCATTTTCTTTAGCTATTCTTACAATTTCTCTAGCTGATGTTCTCTCTGTTTTTGAAACATCTAAAAATTGCATATATCCTTTTGAGTAGTCCATTACATCATCTATTTTATTATTTTCTCTTTCGAATTCCCAGGCATTTTTTGCTTCGTACTTTAATTTCATACTACACCTCCTGATTTTATTTTTAATTCTTTTTATTCTTCATTTCTTGTTCATATTCCTCTGGAGAAACTACTTTAATATTCTCTAATCTTGATTTAAAATGTAATCTAAAATGTTCTAAATACTCTTTTCTTAAAACTTCTCTTTCTGCTAATTCTTCAGAACTTAATCCCTCTGCTTTATTCTTCTTTGCTAATTCATTTATTCTATCTAATTTATTTTTATCAAACATGTATTATTTATACCCAAACCACTTTGAGTATTCTCCTTTCCTTAGCTATTTAGTAAAGTAATATATTACTTTTATTATTTAGTTTATATTTGTATTTTTCTAGAAAATCATCTATATTATCACTTATTATAGATATTCCCTTTTCTAATTCTTGTATACTCAAGCTGGCTATATTTATTCTAAAAAATATATCATATATCAAATTATAGAAAAAATAAATTCCTAGATTTACTAAAGTAGTATTGTTTACTACAATATATTCAGATGATTTTCTTATCAGATGTAGTTTTTCATTGTCTTTAAGCTCTTTTTTATATAATTATATATTTTAAGGTATTTTTTCGTGCTATAATTAAACTTTATATTATATTTTTCCACTTTATCACCACTTACGTATACATTAATTTATTGATGGTTATATTTATATTTGTTAATATGTAGTATGTATATATAATACCAAAATTTCTATAAAAAGGGGAACTATTTATGTTTTATGACTACCACATGCATTCTAACTTTTCTAATGATAGTAAAACAGATATGGAAGATATGATAAAAAAATCTATAGACCTTGGTCTTAAAGAAATTTGCTTTACAGATCATGTTGACTACGACCTTGCTTCAGATGATGACTGGGGAATAGATTATAATAAATACTTCGATAAAATACAATATTTTAAAAATAAATATAAAAATAATATTTCTATAAAAAAAGGCATTGAGATAGGGTTGCAAAAACAAATAATTGATAAATGTAATCATGATATAAATCAATATCCTTTTGATTTTGTAATATGTTCTCAACATGCTATAAACCGTTCAGATTTATATTTTGGAAATTTCTTTTTAGATAAGACTCAACATGAAGCCTATGAATATTATTATAAAGAATTATATGATATTATAAAGGTTTATAAAAATTATTCTGTATTAGGCCATTTAGACTTAGTAAAGCGATATGGTAACTATGGCAAAGTACTTGATGATAAGCTATTTGATGATATAATCGAATCCATATTAAAACAGGCTATATATGATGGCAAAGGAATAGAAGTTAATACATCTTGCTATCGATACAATTTGCCTGATTTAACACCTTCTAGATATATATTAAATATGTATAAAGATTTAGGTGGTGAAATTATAACTACTGGATCAGATTCTCATAATACTTCTCAAATAGCATATAATTTTGATTATATTTATTCTTATCTAAAAAGTATTGGATTTAAATATATCTGTTCATTTGATAAAATGAATCCACAATTTATAAAGATATAATTATTTTTTCACCCCCTTATGAATATATTTAAACATGAGGGGGTGATTTATTGAGAATTCCTAATCTCATATTATCTACCATTGTATTATTTGTGTCTAACTTTATAGTCAGAATCCTTGGATTTATATATAAAATATTTCTTTCTAGAGTAATTGGTGAGTCCGGGTTAGGTATATATCACGTATTATTTAACTTTCTAATGGTATCTATTGCCTTAACTACCACCGGTATTCCTACTACATTAAGTTGTCTTGTAGCTACCAAAAATGCTACTAAAGATAAACATAGCAAAAATGTATTATTTATATCAACACTGTACGTAGCCTTCTTTATAGCTTTAATTATTTCTTTAATTATTTCTTTTAATGCTAAGTATTTATCTACTAAGCTTTTAAAAAATAGTAATTTGTATTTACTAGTTTTAGGAATATGTCCAGCTGTAGTAGTAATAACCATCTCTAATGTACTAAGAGGATATTACTATGGTTTAAAAGATGCTACAGTTCCTGCTATAGGTCAAGTTATAGAACAAATAGTTAGAATTTTATTTGTATATATCATCATTAATTGTATAAAGAAAGATTACTTGAATTGCTATATAGCTTTATTGGGAATATCCATAGGTGAAGTTGCTAATATATTATTTATAACTTGTTGTCTATATAAAAATTCAAATTTATCTAATAGATATACAATAAGCATTAAAGATTTCTATAACTCATCTATAGAAACATTAAAAATGTCAGTTCCAATAACTTGTAATCGTATGTCAAATATATTGATTAATTCTATCAGCTCTATGATAGTACCATCAAGATTAGCATTATCTGGACTTAGTTATTATCAATCTTTGAGTATATACGGAGTAATAAGTGGTATGGTTATGCCTTTTATATATCTACCATTTACACTAGGTTCAGCTTTAGTTGTTAATCTAATTCCTAGTATTTCACAAGAAGTTACTTTAAAAAATTATAAAACTATAAAGTTAAAAACTACTTATGCTATATTGCTAACTTTGTTTGTTGGCGGATTATGTTCCATTATTTTTTATTTCTTCGGAGATAAATTATGTTTATTAGTGTTTAAAAATAAATCAGCTGGTATATATTTAAAATCCATGTTTTTATTACCTTTATTTACTTCTTTAAACCAAACTTTATCTGGAATACTTCATGCACTTAGAAAGGAAGTTCAAGCTAGTTTAATTACAATATCTACTATGCTAATCCAATTAGCTTGCCTATATATACTTTTACCTATACCAAGCATAAATATAAATGGATACATCTATTCTACAACATTTACAGCAATATTAGCATCCTTATTACATACTATAGTTCTTTATAAGGCTTTTAAATTCTCAAATATTAGGAGGTTAAAATGAATACTAATATTAAACCCTTTTATATATATACAGATAGAAACTCTTTATATATAAAAAATATAAATGAAAGTGCAGAAAGATTAGCTAGTAATATTTATGCTTACTCAGCTAATATTGATAATGATAACAATATTCATATATTAGCTATTGATAGTATTGGTAGAATTATTCATTTTTTTAGTAATGATGGTGTCTGGAAAAGAAAGATAATACGTAAATGTTTTAATAGTGCTAGAAATATTAAAGACATGAGAGTTTATATATTAAATGATCATTTTAATATTTTTGTAGTTGAAAAATATCCTTTAGATGATAATTTATTTAAAATATCACACCTAAATTTTAATATTTCAAATTATAATATGTTTAGACATACAATTGATAAAGTTTTTAAAGATAGCTCATCTATATATAAATTAAATATAGATGAGTTATCAAATATAGTATTTCAATATAAAACCATAGATATTTTATCTAGAGATGTATGTGATAATGTTATAATTTTTAATAGCATATCTAGAAAATGGATCACGAGTACTCCATTACTTCGTAGTAATCAAATATCTCTAAATGAAAAAAATATTTCATCTAATATAAAAAGCGATATATTTGAATACTGCTATAGTATAAAATATAAGTTATAATAAATCAAAAAGAGGCTATATAAAATAGCCCCTTTTATCTATCTATTTATCTGATGCAATTGCACCCTTTTCTCTTTCTATTATTATCATTGTTGCTATTTTCTCTATCATTTGTAAAATCACAAACCTTAGCAAAAGTGTCTACTATTCTTGGGTCTACTGCATTTGGAGATGCTAATACTACTATTTGTTCACTTACTAAAATACTAACTGTTTCTTCTAAACAAAGTATTAAATCTATTCCATTTGGTATGCAGAAATCATAGAAGCTTTCACAACAATTTTCATCTACTAATTTTAATAATGTTTTTCCTATGCAATCAACATTTAAAGCAGTTTGGAAGTTTTGTCTTAGTGTAAATGATGTTCCATTTGCTGGTACACACATAGGAGCTGATAAAGTATTAAAATTAAATACTACTTTATTAACTAACTCTAAATCACCATTACTTGTTCTTCTTGCTGGATATGCAAGTACTGTAACTTCTGTACATCCACATCTTCCTCTTAATTCTAATACTAAATTTTTAACTATAACCTTTAATCCTTTTTCTTTATATGCTGATCTTTCACCTTTTCCTTGATCAGATAGTTCTCTGTTTTTATTTCCACAGACATTATATTCAAAAGAAGTTTTGCAGAATTCTCCATCTATATCTCCAAATTCTGGACAAAGATTTTCTTGCTCACAAGGTTCTTTTTCAACTTCTTTTATAGGTCTTACTATATGGTCTTCTAAAGTTGTACATCCAGGTTTTATTATTACATCTGTATAGTTCATACATATTTTCTCTATATTTACATTTACAACTCCTGATCTTGGAATAGGACCATTAACTGATACGACTTCATATTCAAAGAATAAGTCTTCTCCGTTAGGAGCATCTGCATCTGTAAATACTTGGAATTTTATACTATCAAATATTCTGTTTGTTTCTATAGCAAGTGGTACACTATTTGCTGTTGAAAATTTAGGTGCTGATAAAGGGTTACAGCTTTCTTCACCACACATATTGTCTACACATTCATCAGATTCTACTTCACAAGGTTCACAATCATCATGTTTGTGGTTGTGATTATGTTTTGGCTTGCATACACAATCGCATTCAAGCTCACATTCATCATCATGTTTATTGCAGTTACATCCTTTTGATTTACAAGATCTAGCTATATCTTCTTGTAATTCTTCATTTAAGTTTTCTTTAGCTTCATGTTGTAAATTTAATTGATTTATTTTTCTTTTATTTTTTTTAAGGTCTTGCATTTTTCATTGTCCTCCCCTTAAATGAATTCTAAAACCAAGCAGCTTTTGGTTGCCTACTTAATAATATGCATATAAATTGATATTTGTTACTTAAACAAGTAGTCTATCTATATAACTAGAATAAAAATTTTTATAGCCAATATATATTTATTATAAAAACTTTTATAAGGAGGATTTTTATGAGCTTTATTAATAAGTGTTCTACAATTATAAGGAGGTCTGATAAAGAAATTTTCAAATTCTATGTGGACAATAATATAAAAATTTATCGTTATGATAAAGATAATAATTTAATCTCAAGTGATAACCTTGGTAAATTAAAGGGAATGGATTTTACAAATTGTTCCTTTTGTTTAGATAATGATAATATATATGGTATATATAAAGATAATAGTCTAAAAATGATGCATATCCCTAGAGGATCTTCTATTTTTTCTAAGAAAGATATTTTAACTTATGACTCTAATAAATTTGATATTATATTTCCGTATATAAATGTAGTAAATAATTCTATACATATTCTTTACTATGTTTATAACAATAGTTCAACAAACACCTGTGCTTTATTCCATCATTATTATAATAATGGAGTTTGGATAGAAAATAAAATTGACTTTATTAATCATATAGTATTAGATAATTTTACAGTTTTATGGATTCAAAACTCTCCTGTAGTATTTTATTTCAATCTTGTAAATGGATGTGAAGAAGTATTCTTCTCTAGATTTAACTCTAGCACTTTATCATGGTCCAATCCTTGTCAAATTACTAACTCTAATAAAAATAAATTATATTTATCTGTTTTAAAAGACAGTATGAACTTTTATCATTTAACATTCTGTGAGTGTATAGATAATGGATATGCTGTAAAGTATATGAATGGTTACTTAAATGAAAATAAGCTAGATATAGGTACATCTATTTATGTATCAGGACCATCAACTTGTATATATCCTAGTCTAGTCAAGCAAAAATCAACTATTTATTTGATGTGGGTAAATTATAATAAACTATACACTTCTATATCAAATGATTTAGGAAAAACATGGAGTGAACATGAAATAGATGAAACTAGTATTGATGAAGATTTTTGTAGATCTAGATTTTTATCAAACTACTCTGGTGACTTGTCATATAATTTAACATCAGTATTTACTGTTAATGATGATATAACTATAATAGGATTTTAAATAATTAGTGTTGCAATATTTGCAACACTAAAAAAATCCCAAAACACCGGTGGCCCAATAAATTCATACCCGAGATACTCCCAGGTGGGTGACCTACCGCTAACGTTTAACTTCCTATATAAATACAGGCATGTTATATTTTAGCAGACACAGTCTCCCGCTTAACATTTGTCGGTTGAATTTAAATAAGCCGTATCGAATGCTTCAGGATTTTATGTTTTTATTATATAATAAAAAACAATATTTTTAAAGTAATTTTGTATGACAATTAATGCAATTTTATTATTTTTTCCCATTTTTTTCTCTCTCTTTACCTATGTATTTACCTTGATTGTCATTTTATTCATCATATTCTTCGTATTCATCTTCATAATCATCATGTTCTTCATCGTCATACTCTTTATACTCTTCATCATTATAATCATATTCTTCATATCTTTTGTCGTCATCTGTTCTTAAAAGATTTATATTAACTAGTGAACTTAAACTAAATCCACCTTCTCCAAAATCATCTGGTAAAAATAATTCTGCAAATAAATCTATTTTCTTCTTCATATCAATAGCTTTATCAAGAGAATCTCTTCTCTTTTCTGGGAATACTTCTAAAATTTCTTTTATCATCATATTTTTTTTATCTTCTTCATCCATACTTCTAAAAAAGTTTGTTTCTTCATAGTCATCAAAATCAATGCTACTAAGTTTTTTTATTCCTTTTACTAAATCTAATAAACTTTCAATTTTTATTAATATTTTTCTTTCATCAGATGACATATACTTTTTAGTCCTTGTTATTATCTCCATACCACGTTCTAAATCTTCATCGCTTAAATCCATCATTTTCATACCCCTATTTATATCATTCATATTAAAATTAAACAAATCACTTCCATTATTGGTTGAAAATTTTTTCTTTACTTTTTTTCTTGGATTCTCTCTTATTTTTCTTTCTCTAGTCCGTTTATTATCGCTATTTTCTCCTTTAGAATTGTTTTTATTATCAAATAAAGGTAAATTACCTAAAGATATATTTCCATTACTAAGTGCAATCATTCCTATTATTAATAGTAGATTATTCAAGCATAGTCACCCCTTAAATTATCTTCTCCCTCATATATAAGTATGTTTTATTTAATCTTAGTGTTACTTTTTTTTTAACTAAGTGCATATACATTATCTATAAGAAATTTAATTAAATTATCTTTCACCTATTCAGAATTATTTCTATATATAAATAATATGAATAAAATTTAATTTATATTATAAGAAAGGGGTAAATTTATGAAAAAAGTAGATACAGAAATTCTAGAAAAAATGGCTAAAGAAAAAAATATAGACAAAGACAAAATAGAAAAAATAGCAGATGGATATAAAGGTAAATCTGAAGGAGAATTGATGGATGAACTTGTTAAAATAGGTAAAACTCTTGAAGGAAAGGAACAAGTAGTTTCTAAGTTAAAGGCTTTCTTAAATGAAGACCAAAAAAAGAAACTAGACTCTGTTATGGATAAAATATATGATGCTCAAGTTAAAGATAAAATAGAAAGTAAGAAAAGCAAGTCTAAAAAGCATAATCCATCAAATGATTCAAATACACCTTCTCATAATACAAAAAAAGTTAAAAAAACTAAATCAACAAAGCATTTTAAAACTGCACCTAGTGATAATTCCAATGAAACAAATCCACATAAGAAAACAAAGAAAGTTATTAAAAAGGTAAAAAGAGTTCCTAAAGGTGAATAATAAAAAAGCTAGAGTATATACTCTAGCCTCAGAGCGTAGACAAAATCTACGCTTCTTTATTTATTTTCTAGTTATTACACTTTCTCTTTCTATAATTCTATAAGGTAATTCTATTATTTTACTTTCTAACGGTTCTTTATTTATTAATTTTATAACCATTCTTATTGCAACAGCTCCCATATCGTATAATGGTTGATATACTGTTGTTAACTTAGGTCTATAAATTTTAGCTATTTTTACATCATTGAATCCTGCAACTGATATATCCTCAGGAACTTTATATCCCTTATCAAAAGCTGCATTTATAGCTCCTATTGCTGCTTCATCTCCAGTTACAAATGCAGCTTGAGGCACTTTTCCTTCTTCTAATAGCTCTTTCATACTTTCATAGCCTGCTTCATAGGTAGTTCCACCATACTTTATCAGACTTTCATCTAGTTTTATATTACTTTCATTTAATGCTTGTTCATATCCTGAAAGTCTTTCTCTTTCTAAAACAGTATCATCCTTACTTGTCATTATAAATGCAATATCTTCATGACCCTTATCTATAAGATATTTAGTCATATCATATGTTGCCTCTTTATTACTTGTACTTACAGTATATATATCATAATCTCTTGCAGTTTTACTTATGTATGTTGCTGGTATTCCACAGCTATTGATGTAGTTTATATGATCTTCTTCTACCTTCCAGCATACCATAACTATACCTTCTACTTGCTTTGCTCTAAGTAAGTTTATACTTTTTAATTCTTGCTCCTTATTTGAATAAGTATTTGCTAATAATATTTCGTATCCATACATCTTAGCTACTTCTTCTATTCCATTTAATATTTCACTTACAAAAGAATCTGAAACTTCCGGTACTATGACTCCAATTAATTGACTTCTTTTAGTTACTAAACTTCTTGCTAATGGATTTGGTATATAACCTGTTTCCTTTATTACATCTAAGACTTTTTGTTTTACTTCATCTGTCACAGGTTTTGAATCATTTATTACTCTAGATACTGTAGATATTGATACACCTGCTTTTTTTGCTACATCTTTTATAGTTATCGTACTTTTCATCTTTACACCATCCTTACGTAGTACTATTTATTTTCGATTCGATACTTTCCATTTAAATCTTAATTATACTATTCTTATATAATTATGTAAACATACTTATTTCTATTTTTAAATCTTCTTTAACTTAATTATTCATTATATTGTATAAATTTATACAATATAAATAAAAAGCACTGGTATAAAACCAGCACTTCTTAAAATAATTAATTATTTCTAGCAACATCCATCATCAAATAATCCACCACAAGAACAAGTTATTAATAATAATATTAAAAATGGTATCCATGCCATTATATCTATATCTACCCAAGTATCTCCAAATGCTAAGAATAAGAAGAATAATATTATTATCCACCATCCTGTACTAAAGAATCCATCGCTTCCACCAAATAATCTATCTAGCATGATAAAAATCCCCCTTTATACGTTTGTTATCTAATTTTTAAAGATATATAAAACCTTTATGCTTATTGTACTACACTAAAATTTAATTTCTAATCAAAGAATTCTCCACAACTACAAAGTATTAATAATACTATTAAAAATGGTATCCATGCCATTATATCTATGTCTACCCAACTATCTCCAAATGCTAAAAATAAGAAGAATAGTACTATTATCCACCATGCTCCAGCTCCGAAAAAGCCATCATTTCCAAATAATCTTTCTAACATTTTGCTACCTCCTGATGATATTTTATATTGAGCTTGCGCTCTTAACATATAATATGCAACTAAAGTAATTTGTGATATTAAATTTATTAGTTTTTTATTTTTTGTAAAGTAAAAATTGTATAGTATAAAGAAAAAGGATGCAAAATTGCATCCTTTTCCTTTATACACTAATTGTTTTTAGCAGTCAAAACCATTATCTAAGCATCCACAATCTCCATCAATGCCTCCACATGAGCATACAATTAGTAATAATATTAAGAATGGTATCCAGTCAGTTATACATATTTCACTCCAACATTCTTGGAAAGCTAAGAATAAGAAGAATAATACTATTATCCACCATGCTCCACCACCAAAGAATCCGTCACATCCACCGAATATTCTACTTAGTTTACTACTCACAAAGATCCCCTCCTTGAATATATATACAAGTTAGATAAAACCTAGCTGTCAATAGGGTTTTTCACCCTTCTAATTATATACTATGTAAATTTTTATAAAGTGTTATTGATTTTTTAAAATTTTTTATATTTTTTTAAAGAGTCTAAAATTAGCCTCTTTAAATTTATTTAAATTAACAGCAACCACCATCAAATCCAAAGTTAGTTAAAAGTAAAATTAATAATACTATCCATATTAGAGCCATATCATCACAGAATAACCATTCTATTAAATCATCACCTAGTAAAAGTATAGCTACTATTATTAATATTATTATTAATCCACCTCCTCCAAAACCACATCCACATCCACCGAAGAAACGTTGAATTCCTTGTTGTTCTGACATCTTTATGCCCCCTTTTTTATTTATAGGCAACTATTTTTATTACCTATTTAATAAATAATATGTATTTATGCATTAAATTGTTACATTTTATTATTTTTTAGAGTAAATATTTTTGCATAAAAAAAAGAAACCATATAGATTTCTTTTACAAATTAGATTAATAACAACTATCATCAAAATTAAATAGTAATAAAATTATTAATATTACCCAAATCCATATACTATCATCTTCAAAAAAATTATCTAGTATATCTGTACATATAAGCAAAAAAACTAAAACTACTATTATTAATAATCTATTACCAAGTATACCATCATTTCCTCCAAAAAATCGGGATATCGTATCTTCTAGCTTTGCCATGACATTCCCTCCCTTGAACTTGCTCCTAAATTAAATATATGTATTAACTGGTAAAGAAG
>CALFLM010000095.1 GCA_937880075.1 uncultured Romboutsia sp.
ATCAAGTTATGGATAGACTTGTATGTGGAGATGTTGGATATGGAAAAACAGAGGTAGCAATAAGGGCAGTATTCAAAGCATGTATGGACCAAAAACAAGTTGCATTACTTGTTCCCACTACAATATTAGCTCAACAGCATTATAATACTTTTAGGGAGCGATTTGAAAACTATCCTATAAGAGTAGAAGTTTTAAGTAGGTTTAAAACACCAAAGCAACAAAAGCAAATTATTGAGGATGCTAAAAAAGGATTAGTAGATGTACTTATAGGAACTCATAGAATAGTTTCTAAGGATATTAATTTACCTAATTTAGGATTAGTGGTAATAGATGAAGAACAACGTTTTGGAGTTAAACATAAAGAAGCATTAAAGAAAATAAAATCAACAGTAGATGTGTTAACATTATCTGCGACACCTATACCAAGAACTCTTCATATGTCTTTAAGTGGTATTAGAGATATGAGTGTTATAGAAGAACCTCCTCAAGAGAGACATCCTGTAATTACTTATGTAACTGAATCTAAAGAAAGTGTAATACAAGATGAAATTGAGAGAGAATTAGGTAGAGGTGGTCAAGTATTCTTTGTATATAACAGAGTTGAAAGAATTGATGAGATGGCAAGTATGATACAAAGGCTTGTTCCAGATGCAAGAGTTGCCGTAGCTCATGGGAGAATGACATCTAAGGCTTTAGAAAATATTATATTAGGATTTTTAAACAAAGAATATAATGTATTAGTTTGTACGACTATTATAGAAACTGGAATGGATATATCTAATGCAAATACTATGATAGTTTATGATGCAGATAAAATGGGATTAGCTCAACTTTATCAATTAAGGGGTAGAGTTGGTAGAAGTTCTAGACAGGGTTATGCGTATTTAATGTATGAAAAGGATAAAGTATTAAGTGAAATTGCTGAAAAAAGACTTAAGGCTATAAAAGAATTTACTGAATTTGGATCAGGATTTAAGATAGCTATGAGAGATCTTGAAATAAGAGGCGCAGGTAATATTTTAGGATCTCAGCAACATGGCCATATGGCAGTCATAGGATATGAGTTATATGTAAAGATGTTAAATGAAGCTATAAAGAAAGTAAAAGGAGAACCTATAGTTGAAGAACTTGATGTAGAAATAGATTTAAATGTAAATGCATATATACCAGATAACTATATAAGTGATGAATTAACTAAAATTGAGATGTACAAAAAGATTGCATCAATTGAAAGTAAAGAGGATATAGAAGAAGTATCAGATGAGTTAGTTGATAGATTTTCAGATATACCTAAATCAGTTCAAACTTTACTTAGAATAGCTTATATAAAAACATTATGTAAGAAACTTAAAATAGAAAAAGTAAGACAAATTAAGGATGAAATATTGTTAAATCCTATAACAAGATATAAAACTAAGGAAAAATTAGGGTTTAATATAATTGTTGAGCTTGAAGAACTACTAGAGAAAATGTGTAGTTTAAAAATGAAAGGGTGTTTTAATTTGAAAAGAAAGATAATTGCAATATCTACATCTTTGATGTTAGTTTTATCACTTACTGGATGTAGTGGAGCAAAAAGTGATGAAGTAGTAGCAAGTGTAAATGACCATAATATAACTGTTTCTGAATATACACAAGCATTAAAATTAAATAAAGGTGCTATAGAATCTATGTATGGCACATCTATATGGGATACAGAAATTGAAAAAGGTAAAAAATACAGTGAATTTTTCAAGGATTCAGTTTTAGAGCAAATGATAAATACAGAAGTACTATATCAACAGGCTAAAAAAGATAATTTACTGCCATCAAAGGAAGAAGTAAAGAGTTCCAAAAAGAAGCTAAAGAAAATAAAACATATGAAGAAAATATGAAAAAATTAGGTATAACTGATGAAGATATAAAGAAAGAACAAGAAATAGGTATTGCAATACAAAATTATAAGGATAATTTTTCTAAGACAACAAAAATATCTGATGAAGAAATGAAAAAGTATTATGATGATAATAAAAGTGAGTTTTATGAAGATAAGGTACAAGCTTCTCATATATTAATAAAAACAGTAGATGATAATGGTAAAGAACTATCTGATAAAAAGCAAGAAGAAGCTAAGAAAAAAGCAGAAGATATATTAAAAAAAGTTAAGTCTGGAGAAGAATTTGCTAAGCTAGCTAAAGAATATTCAGAAGATGGAACTGCATCTAATGGTGGAGATTTAGGTTTTTTCACAAAGGGAGAAATGGTTCCAGAATTTGAGACTGCGGCTTGGGGATTAAAACCAGGTGAGGTATCAGAACTAGTAAAAACTAAATATGGATATCATATAATAAAAGTAACAGATAAAGTAGATAAACAATTATCTTTTGATGATGTAAAAGATACTATAAAAAATAATTTATTAAGTGAAAAGTTCAATACAACTGTAGAAAAATTAGTTAAAGAAGCAAAAATAACTAAAAAAGAAGATGTAATAAAAAATATAAAATTTTAATTTAAAAAGCTATGTTAGTAAAACATAGCTTTTTTTGCATATTTTTCTTATCGTTGGTAAAAATAAGGTTAAAGTTACTAATGGAGGGATCAATTTAATGAGAGCGACAGGAATTGTTAGAAGAATAGATGATCTAGGAAGAGTTGTAATTCCTAAAGAAATAAGAAAAACTTTAAGAAT
>CALFLM010000096.1 GCA_937880075.1 uncultured Romboutsia sp.
CTTCTATTAAGTCTTGTATTTCTTTATCTTTATTAGCTAACTCAAAAACTTGAATTCCATCTAAATTAGTATTTTTTAACTTATTGACTCTATCTATCAAGTTATATGTTGATCCTAATCTACTAAAAGTTTTCATATGCATATTTTCTAATTGCGATATTCTATTTTCTAATATATTTATTCCAAATTCTCCTGCCATCCCTCTATGACCTCTGTATAACTTGTTATTTATAAAAACTCCACCGCCTATACCTGTTCCTATAGTTATGCAAACAAAGTTTTTATTATCCACTGCATTTCCCATAAATTTTTCGGCCATTGCAACACAGTTTACATCATTATCATATACACAGTTAAGCCCTGTGTGTTCTTTTATGTATTTATTTAGATACATATTTTGTAAATCTATTACTTGCCCCATAAAATGAATATATCCATCATCATCAATAGCACCTGGTACACTCATTGCAACTCCTTTGATGTCATACTTTGTTTTATAATTATTTATTATATCTACTAATATTTCTTGCGTCTTACCTTCTCCTTGTTGTGGTGTTTTTATTGAATCTGATTCTATAAATTCGCTATCATTATTCATAATGCTGTATTTTATGAAGGTACCACCAATATCAAATACTATATAGTACATATATTTATACTCCTTATTTATGTGTTTTTTCTAAAAACCATTGTTTAAAATTAATTCTTTAAACCAATATGCACTTTTTTTAGGAGTTCGTTTAAATTCATTATTTATATCAACTTCTACAAATCCATATCTATTTTTATATGCATTTAACCAAGACCAATTATCCATAAATGTCCATAGATGATATCCTTTTAAATTACAACCTTCATTTAAAGCTTTGTTAGCATATTTTAGATGATTACTTATAAACTCTATACGATAATCATCTTCTATTCTTCCATTTACTTTGAATTTCTCTTCTCCCTCTACTCCCATTCCATTTTCTGATATAAAGAATGGAATGTTTTTATAGTTATCTCTAATATTTATAGATAAATCATATATACCTTTTTCATATATTTCCCATCCTCTATGAGGGTTTATCTTTTTACCCGGCATATCGTAAAAATCAAAGAATGATTCTGGTGTAAGTGGATCATCTTCTTTTACTTCACTTTCTTTTGCCTTAACTCTTCTTGGTTGGTAATAATTTACACCTAGTAAATCTACTGTATTGTTTTTTATTATCTCTATATCTTCTTTTGTATATATAGGCATTAAATTTTGTTGTTTTACAAATTCTATTAATTCCCCAGGAAATTCTCCATGTACTGATGGATCTAAGAAAGAACGATTTAAAATTAAATCAGCTATATTAGATGCGTCTAAATCTTCTTTACTATTACTCCTTGGATATGATGGAGTTAAGTTAATTATTATACCTATCTGTCCATCTAAATTTAACTTCTTATACTCACTTATAGCTAATGCACTAGATAACATTATATGATATCCAACTTGTACTGCTCTTTTAAAGTCAACTATAGCTGGGTAGTGATACTGACCTAAATATCCACATTCCACCGGAACTATAGGCTCATTGTGTGTAAACCACTTTTTAACTCTATCTCCAAATAACTCAAAGCATGTTTTAGCATAATTTTGATAATGTGTTACTACTTCTTTATTCTCCCATCCGCCTATTTCTTGTAAATACATAGGCATATCAAAATGGAATAAGTTTATAAAAGGTTCTATGTTATTTTCTAACATTGTGTTTATAACATCATTATAAAAATCTACTGCTTTTTGATTTATACTATTGTCAGCTTTTATAAGTCTTGACCAACTTATAGAAAATCTAAATGAATTGTGACCAAGCTCTTTCATTAATGCTATATCTTCTTTATATTTATAATAAAAATTACTAGTATCTTTAGGACCTATATTATTATGAAACTTTTCTGGTGCAATTTCATACCAATAGTCCCATATGTTTTGTTCTTTTTTGTCTACATTATAAGCACCTTCCATTTGTGTTGCAGAAGATGCACTTCCCCACCAAAAGTCTATTGGAAATTTATAATTCATATTTTTCTCTCCCAATTAAGTTTATTTTTTTACTTTTATACCACAATAATCAAGTACTAATTCGCAAAACATCATGTTTGCCCAAGAGAACCAATCTCTTGTAAACTTATTTGGATCATCTGGATTAAATCCCTCGTGCATTAAGTATGTTCCTGCATCTGTATTTTTCATTATTTCTAACAACTCTATTTTCTTATTTACATCATCAGTAGTCAACCCTTGCATTGCAAGTGATATATGCCATATATATCCTTCTGGTGTATGAGGACTTCCAACACCTGATGCATATTTTCCAATATAAAACTCTGGATTTTCTGTACTTAGTATAAATTTTCTAGTATTTATATATTTTTCATTATTTAAATCTGAATATCCTAAATATGGTATTGCTAATAGACTTGGTAAGTTAGCATCATCCATTAAATTATAGTTTCCAAGACCATCTACTTCATATGCATAAATTTGTCCACATCTTGGATGATTATATACTGCATATTTTTGTATCCCTTCATTTATTTCATCTCTTAAATTTCTTGCTTTTTTAGCTAACTTTTCATCATTTAATATTTCTCTAGCAATTTCATAAACGTAGTCTAATACGACAACAGCAAACATATTAGATGGTACTAAGTAACTATAAGTACAAGCATCATCACTTGGTCTAAATCCACACCATGTCATTCCTGTTACTCTATGTACTGGACCTTTTCCACTTCTAGCCAACGTATCTAGTTGACGACAATCTAACCTTTCAAATTTATATGGTGAATTTTCTTCATGATTTTGTTCTACTTTCCATAAGTCTATTATTGTATGAACAGCTTTTTTGAAAGTCTCATTAAATTGTGAAGTTCTTCCTGTATTTTTGTATAGTAAGTAACTTAATTGTATTGGGAAACATAGTGAATCTATTTCATACTTTCTTTCCCATACATCAGGCTTCATATCTGTTAAATCAGTTTGATGTCCACAATCATTAGCTTCTTCATTAAAAGCATTCGCATATGGATCTACTAATATATATCTAAATTGTCTTTCAACTAACCCCTCTATCATATCTGCTATTTCATTGTCTTCATTAGCTAGTACTAAGTATGGTCTAACTTGGCAAACAGAATCTCTTAACCACATAGCTGGTATATCGCCTGTTAAAACATAGGATGTTTTATCTTCCATTCTTTTTATAGTTGTATTTATTGTATTTAGGAAACATTTTTCAAACATATCCCCTATTTTTTTATCATCTTTAAAAGTTTCTTTTACTGTATCTATTAATTTATCTATCGATGTGTACATAATCTTTCCCCTTTTACAATTTTAAATTTACGATTTGTAAAAATTCGCCTTACAAGTAAAATAGTAAAGGTATTCTACTACCTTTAGTAGAAGAATACCTTTGATTTAAATTCTCTTAAAATTATTTTTGTTCAGCCATCCACTTATCGTATTGACCTTGAAGTTCTTTCATAACCTTGTCAATTCCAGCAGATTTTAATTTATCATTTAATTGTCCTAAGTATTTATCAGTATCAACAGACCCTGTAAATAATGGAGCCTTAAATTCTTGAACTATATTAGATATAGTAGCTATTTCTGTACTTATATTTGATGTATCTACGTAGAATCCTAATGTAGGAGAAGCTACGGCTTGAGAGTTAAACTTTTCATATTGCTCTATTCTATCTTTTGGGTCAGTATCATAGTTCTTAGTTAAGAATACATTTCCTAAAGCCCAAGATGGCATACTATATTTTTGCGCATCTTCAGTTTTTGTTATAGTCTTATCTTCATTAGTTGTATAGTGAACATCCTCTATACCTCTATCTATTAAGTTTCTTAAATACTCATCAGTGTTTAATAAGTTTAAGAACTCCATAGCTTTTTCTGGATTTTTAGATGCAGCTGATATTGACATTACAGAACCTGTAACTGAGTTATTTATAGTTAAAGGATCATGTGATGGAGTATATCCAACATCATATTTTGCATTTGAAGACCACATTTCTACTGCACCTGGGGCATATTGCTCTTTTCTAACAAACCAATTTTCAACACTCATTTCATGTGGATCTGTATCTGTTGCAGCTTGTTGATGTATGTATCCTTTTTGGTAGAATCTTCTTAATGTATTTAAAGTATTTTTAACATCTTCTTGTTCATATATATTTACTATTTTAGTAGTATCACCTTCTAAAGCTATACCAAACGGTAGATTTTCTCCTAATAAGTAATCATATGGCATATATGGGAAAAACCCTGATCCAGCTGCCATAGGCATTTTTAAATTCGGGAATTTAGCTTTTACTTTTTCTAATATTGGCTCTAAATCTTCTAAAGTCTTAGCATTTTCCATATCTTCTAAAACTCCAGCTTCCTCAGCCATTCTTTTATTATATGCCCACCCAAGTTGTTGACCAACTTCTTTGTTTGCTGGTATTCCATATAAATTTCCGTTTATAGTAGCTCCTTCTAAGAATAATGGATTTATAGTTTCTTTTAATTTTTTTCCATGACTTTCTAATAAGTCACTTAACTCTAAGTAAGCTCCTTTTTGAGCATTTAATGCATAATCACTTGCAAAACATATATCAAATGGTTCCCCAGAAGAAGTTATAACTTGCATCTTTTGACCATAATCTCCCCAGTCTACCATTCTTAAATCTAATGTAACTCCTATTTTTTCAGCTGTATATTTATTTACCTCTTCCATAACCTTATCTTGATCTGGTTGAGGAGTACCTATCATATACCATATTAATTCAGTTGTCCCCTTATTATCATTTGCTGAATCTACAGCCGAATCTTGCCCATTACTTGAACATCCAGTAAGTATAGCAGAAGATGCTATTGTCATTACTAAAAATAAACTTGATAATTTTTTAAATTTCATTGTTAATCCCCCTAATAAATTATGTAATAATGTTTAAAATATATATTAATATATATTTTACTCCTTTACCCCTCCAATTGTTAGTCCGCTTATAAAGTATTTTTGGAAGAATGGATAAGTACATGCTATAGGAAGCGTTGATACAACTACCATTGCCATTCTAACTGATTCCTGTGGAAGTGCACTCATAACTTCTCCACTTAGCATTGCATTTTGTCTTATAAACTCCATATTCTTTTCTATTTTCATTAACATATGTTGTAGTGGTACTAGGTTTTGATAATCAATATATAACATTGCATTAAACCAGTCATTCCAATATGCTAATGTAGAGAATAGAGCTATTGTTGCTATACCTGGAATAGCCAGTGGTATAACTATTTTTGTAAATATTCTAAATTCACTTGCTCCATCTATTCTAGCAGACTCTATTATTGAATCTGGAACAGATTTTTGAAAAAATGTTCTCATTACAATTATATTAAATGAGTTAAATGCTAAAGGTAATATCAGCGCCCAAATAGTATTTTTAAGACCTAATACTTGAGTCATAACTATGTATGAAGGTACCATTCCTCCACCAAATAGCATTGTAAAAAATACTAAAAATGTAAATTGTCTACGATATTTAAATCCTTTTCTAGATATTGCATAAGCATAAGTTGATACCATGCTTACATTTATTATAGTACCTAATATAGTTACTACTATAGTTACCATATATGATTGTGCTAATGCTCCACCTGACTGAAGCAAATACTTATAAGCATCTAAGCTCCATTCCTTTGGAAATATTGAGTATCCATGTTCTAATAATGATTGTTCTGATGTTAAAGAGATAATTATTACAAATATAAATGGAAATACACAAGCTATTGCAAATACTGCAAGTATTATGTTTGCTATTATATTTGTTATACCTGTAAAGCCTTCATTGTATGCTTTTTTCTTTTTCTTTGTAAACATTTTATTTTTAGTTTTTGTTTCATCTATTTTAGCTTCCATCTAATCGGCTACTTAGCCTTCCTCCTTCCTTATTTAGAATAAACCGTATTCTGGATCTATTTTTTTAACTATGTAGTTTGTTATCATAATTAATACAAATCCTACTACTGACTGATATAAACCTGCTGCTGTACTCATTCCTATATTACCCATATTCATAAGACCTTTATAGATATATGTATCTATTACATCTGTAACTGGATATAGTATTGCTGAGTTTCTTGGTACTTGGTAGAATAATCCAAAGTCTGATCTGAATATTCCCCCTATAGCCATTATCGTAAGTACTATCATTAATGGTACTAATAACGGTATTGTTATATTCTTTATTTGTTGCCATTTGCTAGCTCCATCTATTGTAGCTGCTTCGTAGTAACTCTTATCAATTCCTACAATTGCCGCTAGATATACGATACTTCCATATCCTACACCTTTCCATACATTCATAAATACTAATATGAAAGGCCAATACTTCGCTTCACTATACCACTGTACCGGTT
Source organism: uncultured Romboutsia sp. (assembly GCA_937880075.1). Taxonomy (GTDB): domain Bacteria; phylum Bacillota; class Clostridia; order Peptostreptococcales; family Peptostreptococcaceae; genus Romboutsia. The sequence continues at coordinate 6,455 of CALFLM010000096.1, forward strand.
CTATTCCAAATGCACCTAACATAGAGTTTACCATACCTTTGTCTGCACTTAAGAAACTAAACACAAAATAGCTTACTATAACCCATGATAAAAAGTGTGGAAATAACATACCTGTTTGATATAATTTTCCTAATCTCTTATTTGCTATTTGACTAAGTACTATTGCAACAAAAACTGCAGCTACAAGCCCTAAAACTATAAAGATTAAGTTATAAACTACTGTATTTCGAGTTATACGAAATGCATCTCCACTATCAAATAAAAATTTAAAGTTATCAAATCCTACCCATTCACTATTAATTAAACTTTGTATAAATCCACCAGTGCTTATTTTAAAGTTTTTAAAAGCTAATACTTGGCCAAACATTGGTAAATATGAGAATATTAATAGCCATATAGTACCTGGTAAAACCATTAGTAGCCATGCTCTATTTTTCCAGATGTCTTTAAAAAATTTCTTCATCTATGCCTCTCCCCTTTCTATACTTATATTTTATCATCAGGCAAACATTTCCTAAAGTGCACTATTATTAGATTAGCAACACTAATTTTATTATTATATAACGTTTTCCTTTAGAATTTAAATTTTACATAACAAAAAAAGTAGCATAAGCTACTTTTTGTCTTACTTTTTATAAATTTAGCTTTCTTTTTATAAATTTAGCTTTCTCCATTCACTTGGAGTAATTCCAACTATACTTTTGAACTTTCTATAAAAATAATTTTTATTAGAATATCCAACTAATTCCCCTATTTCACTTGCTTTTAAACTAGTGTTTGCTAATAAATCCTTTGCTTTGTTTATTCTAAAATTATTTATATAATCAGAAAAAAGTATACCCATTTCCTTTTGGAATAATTGCCCTAAGTATATAGAATTTATATTTAGGCTATCACTAATTTCCTTTAAATTTAAATCATTTTTATAATTTTGTTCTATATGATATAAAAGTTTTATTATTACAGGGCTTATACTTTCTTGGGTATTTTCTAGCTTAATCTGCATAAATTTTATCATATTTGTAAGCTCTAATTGAATTTCATCTATAGTATTTTTATTTATAGCATTCTCTAAATAGATACTTAAATTCTTCATGAGCTTTGATTCATTAATATAGTTATATACATTTAAAAATACTTCTAACGCTTTAGCTTTTATTTTTTTAGGATTTAAATCATCTTCTTTTAATTTATTAAATTTTGATTCTATATATAAAGATGCATTAGCAAAATCTTTATTTATTAATAAAGATTTTAAGTCTTTAAAATCTATATCTATATCTATATTTTCATTATTTTTTTCTTTATATTCCTTTATCCAAGATATATTAGGATAAATTATTTTATATTCACTTATATCTTTTGCACTTTCATAACTTGTATTTATATGTTCTAAATCTTTTATTGCTTGTCCTAAACTTATATATACAATATCATCTATTAAATCTGTTATTTGATTTTTAATATTAGTAAGTTCTTCTATATAATCATCATTAAACTTACAATCAATTATAAATAATGCTTTAAATTTATTCTCTATGCAATATAAATATTTTTTCATATCTGGTATTGCTTTTAGTACTTTATGTATATCTTTATCTTTATTTTTTAATTCAATTATACCCACACGATATTTTAAATTATATTTTAATTTTTCTTTTATATAATCGATATTTTCATAATCTTTCTCAGTTATTATTTTTAGTAATACACTATTATTTACAACTTCTTTATCTTTATTTCTATTTTCTTTTTCTTTTAATTTACTCTTTATACTTATTATACTCTTCTCTAATTCTTCTGTATCTATAGGCTTTAGTATATAATTTTGTGCCCCTATACCAATAGCTTTTTTAGCATATTCAAATTCTTGAAACGCACTAAGTACTATAAAATTAGTTTGATAATTTAACTTTGTTAAATTTTCTATAAGCTCAAGACCAGTCATATTAGGCATCATTATATCAGTTATAACTAAATCTATATCCATAGATAAAATTTCTTTTAAACCATATTCTCCATTGTCAGCATAACCTACTATTTCAAATCCATACGCTTTCCAATCTACTATATATTTAAGCCCTTCTAATATAAATGGTTCATCATCTAATAAATATACTTTATACATTGTCAACCTCTTCCCCAAAAACTGGCACTTTTATACTTACAGTAGTTCCTTCATTTATCCTACTATTTATATAAATACCATATTGTTCTCCAAAATTTAGTTTCAATCTATTATTTATATTCATAAGTCCAATTGAATTTGGCTTTTGGATATTCTTTTCTAACCCTTCTTTGATTTTAATTATAGCCTCTTCACTTATTCCATTACCATTATCTTCTATATTAATTTCTATTCCTTCATCTATTTCCTTTATAGTAATTTTTATATAATTATCATAAGAACCTTTTCGTATCCCATGATTTATAGCATTTTCTAATATTGGTTGAATTGTAAACTTAGGTATCATATAATCTAAATATTTATCATCAACGTGAATTGAATAATCTAACATCCCCTTATATCTTGTAGAACATAAACTCAAATACATATTGCTATGCTTTATTTCATCTCTTATTCTAACTAGACTTCCATTATTATAAGTAGAATATCTAAACATGCTAGCTAAATTATATATCATTTGTGCTACTTCTTTATTTTTGCTAGATAATGCACTCATTCTTATAACCTCTAAAGTATTATATAAAAAGTGTGGTTTGATTTGTGATTGAAGTGCCTTTATTTCAGCTTGTTTTTGTTTAACCTCTGCCACATAATTTTTATTTATATTATATTGTAGACTTTCACTCATTTCATCAATACTTATCGCTATCATATCTAGTTCATCAACTTCTTGTTTTATATTAAATCTTGTATCTAGTTTTCCTTGCTTTAACTTTTCGATATTTTTAATCATATTTCTCAACTTAGTAGAATACTGATTTATTGCAAAATATGTTACTATTAAAATCATAACTATAAAACCTAAAGATATATAAGTTATTCTAGATTTTATTTTATAAACACCTAGTTTTTCTTGAGTTATTATAGTCGCATACTTATAACTAGTTTGTACATCTTTCTTAATCATAACCATAGGAAATTTATCTACAGTATTCTTGTCTAAGTGTAGTTTTATATAATCTAATTCTGATTTTAATATACTTTTATCAGAATTAAATATTACGCTATCATTCTCATCAAATATCATTAAATTTCCTTTAAAATTTGAGTTTTTAACTATATTATTCAGACTATTTAAATCAAAATATATATCTATATACGCTATTGTATACATAGAGTCTATACTTTTTATTGGTTTAGTTATCTTTCTAATATATTTATGAGTATCTTTTTCAATCTTCAAATCATACCACTTATTATGATTTAAAACTATCTCACTTATATATTCTTTATCTTTATTATTTATGCATACTGCTAATGCACCAGCTCTATCTGATAAAATTGTATCTATTAAATAGTTTAAATCTATTTGTTTCACATTTGATGATGAAAATTTATCTAGTTTATAGCTTAGATATTCTTCATATGTATTTTCAACAAGTACTTTAACCTCTTCTATCACTTTAGGCTGTGTATTTATGCCATTAGCAATGGAACTTGCTATACTATCTTGCTCTTCAAACCTTTTTTCTATATTAAAAATAACTTCTGAATAAACATCTAATTCATTTTGTAGTTCATTATCTATATGATAATTTATAAATATATTAGTTAATAAAAATATAGATATAATCGTTATTAAAGAATATATAAGTAACATCTTATTAAAAATTTTATTCCTTATATATTTTTTATATAAAGCAATCAATTTGTAACACCCCTAATAATTACATACTTCTTTGAATTTGCTTAAACCTCTTATTGGATACATGCATTATTAAATATCCAGGTATAACCATAAAGAAAAATAATATTAATCCTAGATTGCCTTTTACTATATAAAATAATATATATATACCGATTAATATTAATAAAGTTTGAAATGGGCTTGATACTGCTATTATAAATGAATTTTTTATATACTCTTTGTTACTTTGCTCAAAGTGTACATACAATGGAAAAAAGAACATGAAAGATATACTTACAAAGAAAAGTACTGTAGTAACTATAATGTATAATACTGTAGAATAAAAAGCATCCATTTTATATAAAATAGTTAAATCAAAAGCTAAAAATGCAAATAATACAAAAAATACAAATCCACACTTATTAGAATTTACAAATTCTTTTTTATAAATATTTTTAAATGTTTTAAACATAGGCATATCAAAATTACCCTCAACCCATTTTCTCAGTATGTAAAATGTTGCTACTGTAGAAGGCATTATCCCTAATACTACTCCACCTGCTACTATAAATATTACCCATAAAAAATTTAAAATCATAAACCTCCAAATCCACTCACAAAAATTTAATAAAGTATCTCCAAATTTCATTTTATGCCCCCTACATATTATATTTACAAAAAAAGGGGCTGTCGCATTAAGAGTAAATAATACAATATATAGTTATGCATAATTTGAATTAGCACAACATATTGTATATAATTTTTTTAGTGCGACAGACCCTTTTTTCTATCCTATTGATATAGTCAATATTTCTGACTTTCTTAAATTAACTTTGTTCTCCATTACTCTTTTAATTTTTTCTTCTAGTATATTTGATGTATATATTTCTTTACCAAAGTCACATTTAGTTATGTCCAAGCTTGTATCTTTATCTGATACATTATAAGCTCTAAATATTGTATTAAAATCATTCCCTATTTTAAGTGTTGACCATATTATACCATATCCATCGAAACTTATCAAACCGTTTTCATAGTTTATTTTTCCATTTTTTATATCAACTTGTTTAGTAACAACTGGAATTTGATACATATGAGCTTCTTTTATAGAATTATACATATTCTTACCATGAGGTATTATTTTCAACTCTGCTTCATGATATCCTATACACTCCGCATCCGGTGTTTCAAATACTCCCCAATCTCCTAACTCTCTAACGCATCTTAAAAGTGTTACTGCTATAGTGTTTCTTCCATCATTTAATAATTCGTATTCATTTAATCCTTTGTTTACCACTGTAATTCCGTAATCTTTATTATGAACATTTACAAAGGCTTGTTGATGTTGACAGTTACTTGGATTTTCCCAAGCCACATCAACTACATTATTTCTTTTCGCTAATTCAAATATAGAATCTGCATAGTGTACATCACTTTCTATATCTGTAGCAAATAACATTCTCATTCTATGATCATTAGCTACATTATTAAATGATGACTTTATTTTTAGCCCTTTATCATTTTTTTCTAAAGTTAAAGTAGTTTTTATTTCTAGTTCTACAGTTTCATCTACTCTTTGAGATTTTCTATATTTAAATTCTAGTACTTCCCCTATCTCTTCTAGCAATAACTCATTTGCACTCTTTGGTATGTTTAATTTATGAGTTATTTCTATTACCCCTTTGTATGGTAAATTTTCTTTTACTTTTATATCTGCTTTTATATCTTTAGTAGTTATAGGTGTTTCTCCCACTGGCTTCATATATATATATTCATTACCTATATCTCCACTATTTTCGTATATACATAAATCCTTAAACACTTTATTGGTATTTTTATCTAATACTTCTACTGAACCATTTTCTTTTATCTCTACTCTTAGATTTTCATTTTCTAATACATTGTCAGCAATTACTATATCATTAGTTTCTATTTCACCATCATTGTCTACAACTAATGCATATGTATCCCATCCAAATGGTTTTATATTCTTAGTTAAAAGCTCAACTTTAACATATCTTGCATAATATGGCTGTCTGAACTTATCTTCTGGTAAATCATATCCAAATCTTATTCCCATATCAACTATGTTAGCATCTATTTTATTTCCATTTATATCTACTACCTTAAACTTAGGAAGTTCTATCTTTTTAATTTCTTTTGCTATAAGATTTGGATGACCTTCTTTAAAATATTTTCTACATATATCCATTTCAATTGTTGTTACAGATGCTCTATTGTATCCACTTGTATTTACAACTATAAAAGGATACGTATTATCTCCTAATTTAGAAAATACTTCCGTGTTTATGTTAGCTTTTATATATTCTAAACTTTCATTTATTATAAACTTTGCTACATCCTTAGCTTTATCAAATCTAGCTACCATTTCTTTATGTACTTCATCTACGCTACATCCACATATACTATCATGAGGATGATTTTTCATTAATGATTTCCACCCATATTCAAATAAGTGATGTGGATATTTATATCCATAATGACTAGCCATAGTAGCTATTGGTTCAGCTACTTTTTCAAATAAAGTTTGACATAGATTATTCCATTTTTTTAAATAAACCCTAGCTGATGCAGTATTTACTAACGTATACCATCCATCTGTTTGTTGACTTCTTAATTCACCTTTTATAACTTGTAAGTCTTTAGGCATATTTTCTTTTAAGTCTTTTATGTAATCTTCAAAATTAGAATGTACAAATTCTATATCACTGTATAAATTATTTGCAAGGTTTATAGCTTGTGATAAGTCAGTTTGTATTGGTTGGTGGTCACATCCATTCATAAATAATAAGTGATTACAAGATGCAAATTTTGAGGCATCTTCTATTCTTTTTTCCCAATATTCTTTAGCTTCTTTTTCATCTACTGGTACTTCCATACCATTACAGTACCAATTTGCAAATAATATACCTAGTACCTTTGAACCATCTGGACTTTCCCAATACATTTCTGAATATGGTGATTCAAACTTATCATCAGCACTTACTTCATTGTTAAATCCTGTTGGTTTTACCCCTCTACCAAATGCCGCTACATCTATTCCTGCTTGCTTTAATATTTGAGGTGCTTGCCCTATATTCCCAAAAGAATCTGGGAAATATCCTACCTTACAAGGCTCTACTCCATATTTTTTAGAATCTGTATGCCCATATTGTAAGTTTCTAACATTGGCTTCACTACTTGTTAAAAACTCATCTTGAAGTACATACCAAGGCCCTATATTTAATCTTCCTTCTTTTATAAATTTCTCTAATAGAGCTTTTCTATCTGGCCTAACTTCTAAATAATCTTCAAGAAGTACTGTTTGACCATCTAGATGATAATATTTAAAGTTAGGATCTTTCTCAAATGTATCTAATAATGTATCCATTGTTTTTATTAACATCATATGATGTATTTCATATGGTAAATACCACTCTCTGTCCCAATGTGTATGAGATATTATATGTGCTATTTTTTTCATAAAAATTCCCCTAATCCTCTATTATTGATAAAGGTAACTAAGTTTTATTAGTTACCTTTAAAGTTATAAGCTTAAAATTTAAATTTATTAAAGTTCTACTTATTTCATCTTAACCATTAATGTTTTTATTTCATATGGATTTAAAATTACATTTATTTCATTTTCATTCCTTAACTCTTCCATAGGTTTTTCCATTAAATTTGTTTCCATCCATCCTTCTATAGTGTAATCACTATTTATCTTAACTTCAGCTCTACTTCCTGCATATTCATGGAAACGAAGTACAACCATATCTTCATCTTCTGCTTTTTTAATTGCATCAACTAATACATAAGCATCATTGAAATTAAACATTTTAGTAGGTATATTTTCTAATAATTTACCATTTATAGCTCTTAATGGTTGATTTAAGCTATATGCCGCTTTTACAGTGTCTGCTTCTATAAAATCACCTTTATGTGGAAGCAATGAGTATGTAAAATTTTGATCTCCTTGATCTTGTACTGGGTCTGGATGTGTAGCTGATTTTAATAATGTAAGTCTTATTACATTATCTTTTATATCATGACCATACTTACAGTTATTTAATAAACTCACTCCATAATCTCTTTGAGATAAGTCTACCCATTGTTGAGCAACACTTTCAAATTTAGCCATTTCCCAAGATGTATTCCAGTTAGTAGGTCTCTTTACATTACCAAACTGAACATCATAAGTTGCTACTGTACTTCTTATATCAACTGGGAATGCAACCTTTAATAATTGTTTTTGTTCTCTCCAGTCAACATTAGTTACAAAGTCTATTCTTCTATCATTTTTGTAAACTACCATGTCTTGGTTTATAGTTGTATTCATATATTTATAGTTAAATCTAACTACGGCTTTTAAGTTACCATTTTCAACTACTTCTACACTTTGTAAATCAGTAACTTCTCTCATTTTTTCTTGATAGAATATATCTATATCCCAAGCTTCATGTGCCATTGGCTTATCTTCAAACATTTGAAGTACATTACCTCTTTGATGTTTAGCTAATACTTCTCTGTTATTTTCTTTATCAAATATAGAAGTTAATTGACCAAAATTGTTCCATCTTAAATTATAGTATGGAGTATTTATTCCATTTTCTACAACTTCAAATTCTTCTTCACAGTTTTTAACTTCTTCTACCTTTAAAGCTATAGTTTTAAATCCTAATCCATCTATATTTTTAACTTCTACTATATATTTGTTATTTTCTCTTTGAGCTTCTAACTCATTTCCTTCATTGTCATAGAATCTTCCTTCTAATTCACTTTCTATTTCTACAATTTCACTTCTTGACCAGTTAGCATTGTTTATAACTGTCCAAGTATTTTCATTTTCTTTAATTAAAGATGATTTAAAGTTTTCTTGTTCTTTTAAAGCTATTTCTTCTGCTTCTTTATATTCTACCTTAGTATCTTCATAAACTTCTGTTATAGATGAACCTGGTATTATATCGTGGAATTGATGTCTAAGTATAGTCTTCCATCCTTTAGTTAAGTTAGTGCTAGGATATACTCCAAAGTCCTTATTATTTAAAGCAGCCATAGCTCCTAACCATTCTGTTTCTCTATATAAAAATTCTAATCTTCTGTTCATCATTTTAGTGTATGCTTGACTTGTATAAGTTCCTCTGTGATACTCTAAGTATAATTCTCCGTCCCAAGTATGAACATATTCATTAGTATTTTCTACTTTTTCTCTTAAACACTTAAAATACTCTCCAGCTTTTCCTGTTTTTACATTTGGAAGACCAGGCATTTTATCTAATCTTCTTCTGTATTCTAACATTTCGCGGTTAACTCCTCCACCGCCATCACCAAATCCGTATGATACTAAAAGGTCTTTAGTAAGGTTTTTGTCTGTATAAGCATCCCATACACCCTTTACAGTTTTTGGAGTAAGTCTTCCGTTATATGTATAAAACCATGAGCCTGGCTCACTCCAAGGCTCTGGAGTAGTTATAAAGTGAGTTAGAATTTCAGTTCCATCCATACCTCTCCAGTTAAAAGTATCATGTGGCATTCTGTTGTATTGATTCCAACTTATTTTTGTTGTCATAAATGTATCTATTCCTGACTTTTTAAGTATTTGAGGAAGTGCCCATGAATAACCAAACACATCTGGTAACCATAAATATTCAACATCTTTATTAAACTCTTCTTTTATAAACCTAGATCCTACTAAAATTTGTCTAACTAAAGATTCTCCTGATGGTATATTACAGTCTGCTTCTAACCACATACCACCATCAACTTCCCAACTTCCATCTGCTACCTTTTCTTTTATAGATTTGTATAACTCTGGATAATCATTTTTTACATACTCATATAATTGCGGTTGAGTTTGTAAGAATATATACTCTGGGTATCTTTCCATAAGTCTTAATACAGTTGAGAATGATCTTGCGCACTTTTCTCTAGTATGTTTTAATCTCCATAACCAAGCTACGTCTATATGTGTATGTCCCACACAAGTAACATTTACTATTGAGTGTTTATCTATTTTATCTATCTCATTATTCATATAATCTGATGCTTCATATGCTGATAAATAAAATTCTTCGCTACCTGGATAAGACCAATCTATTAACTTAAATGTGTCATTTAATATTTTAGTTATATTAACTCTATCTACTGAATACTTATCAAGTTCTTGAATTGTTTCTAATATAACCATAGCATTGTAAAATAAATCATCTATTTTTTCATCTAAGCAAGCTAATTGTGCCCTATTTATACGGTGTTCTTGTTCTCTAGGTATTCCTCCACCTTCAAGTCCCGTCCATAGTCTAAATAATAACTCTAAATCAGTTCCTGTTAAATTTTTAGGGAAAAATACTTCCTTATGGTTACTGTCAACTCCTTGATATGGCTTATTATTTAAGTAAAATAATGATTCAAATCCTGAGTTATTACCTGCTCCAGTTTCGCCAAAATCAAATATACCTACTACACTTTTCCCTTGCCAAGAAGCTGGTACTTTAACTGTCTTTTGCATCCAAAGATATAAGTCTCTTCCCTTCCATGTTTCCCCTAATTTAATAGTTCCATCAAAGTCCTGTGGTATAGTTGGTGCTATATCCTTGTCTTCATTTAATTTTGTATTAAAATATTCTAATTCAATTACATCTCTATATCTAAAGTTATCTAATTCATGTATTCTATTTCTTAATTTATCAATCGTGTAAAACATATCTTTCATCTCTTTTGTCCCCCTTATGTAATGTTAATCTAATTATATTTACAAACGTTTTCAAGGTCAATATTTTAGAAATCAAAGATATACTTTGTATAGCTTTTATAACAAAAGTATATCTTTTTTATGTTTTATTGTAAGAAAGCTGCACCTATTATTCCTGCGTCTGCACCTAAATTGGCACATACTATATCTGCAAATTCTTCATTTTTGTATAATATATTTTCTCTTACTAAATCTTTTATATCATGAAGTATAATATCACTAGCTCTAGATACACCACCACCGATTGATATTACATCCGGGTCTAGTGTATTTATCATACTTGCCATAGCTTTAGCTAAGTAATTTTTAAATCGATTTATTGTTTCTACTGCAACAGCATCATTTTCTCTAAATGCATCAAATACCATTTTAGCATTTATGTTTTCAATATTTCCATATGCCATGTCTAGTATTATACTTTCATTACCTTCTTGTATTCGCTTTTGAGCATATTTTATTATTGCAGTTGCTGAACAAAAAGTTTCTAAACATCCATTTGAACCACAGTTGCAGTTATAGTAGTTTTCACCTATTATGCTATGTCCTATTTCTGATGCCATCCCATGAGCTCCTGTAAAGGCTCTTTCATTTATTATTATTCCACCACCTACTCCAGTTCCTAAAGTATACATAACAGCTACATCTTTATCTTTCATACTACCAAATTTAGCTTCTGCAATAGCTGCAACTGTAGCATCATTTTCAGCATAAACACTTACTTCTGGAAACCTATTTTTTATAGCTTCTATAAAATTAACTTCTTTCCATCCTAAATTAACACAAGTAACTAATCCTTTTTTATTTATAAAGCTTGGTACACCAAATCCTATAGATTTTATTTCCTTTATATCTAAATTATTTTCACTTAATAACTCCCTAACTAAATTACTTATATCATCCATTACAGCTTCAAATCCATCATTTACTCTTGTAACACATTCTTTTCTAAAGAGTATTTCTCCATAATCATTTACTACACCAGCTTGAACACCAGTTCCACCAATATCAACTCCTACAAAATACATACATCTCCTCCTAAAAAAACTTTTCATTTTTATAAATCCCACTTATTGTTGTTATCAAAATTAAAGGTATTATCGTATATAATATAATTAATATATATCCCTATATATTAATTATATATTCATTTTTATACTTTAATCTCCTTTAATTACACATAAGATTTTATAAGCTCTAGATTTCCTTCAATACTATAATTTACACCTTCTTTTATATAAACGGTTTCCTCTTTATTAAGATCAATCACATTATTGCCATCACTTATTACACCTGTTCCATTTATAACTGTATATGAATGGAAGTTTTTATCTACTAAATCCTTGTAACTATCTTTTATATCTATTTTTTCTACTGTAAAATATGGTGTCTCTAGTTTTTTAAAATCTTCTATTTTTCCGCCTTTATTTTTACCAGCATAATCAATTACATCTAGAGATTTTTCTATATGCATTTCTCTATCTCTACCCCAGTCGTATATTCTATATGTAACATCACTACTTTGTTGCACTTCTATTAACTTTAATCCCTCTTCTATTGCATGTACTGTTCCAGAAGGTATATAAATCATATCTCCCTTTTTTACATTTATTCTTTTTAAATTTTCTTCAACCGTTCCATTTTCTATTACCTTAGCAAAGCTATCTTTATCTAATCCTTCTTTAATTCCACATATTAAAGATGCATTTTCATCAGCCTCTAATATATACCAACACTCTGTTTTTCCATTATCATTTTCATATTTTCTAGAATATTCATCATGTGGATGTACTTGTACTGATAATTTTTCATTTGCTTGTATAATCTTAATTAAAATTGGTAATTCATTTTTTAATTCATCTATTAATTTTAATTCACTTCCTGAAACTATAGAGTTTCCATTTCTATGTGTAGATAAGTTCCATTCTTCATATCCCCACACCTTTTCACTATAATACGGTTCTAGTTTAAAAATATCCATTATATGCCCCCTAACAAAATATTTAGTTAATACCAAATTTGATTTTTCATTTTCAATGTTATCTGATGTAACTAAATAGTTAAAGTTCACTTATTTTAGTTTATATTCACATATTTTATATTTAGGTAATCATTAGTATATTTAATATTTTAAAATTATAGATAATTGAATTTTTTTATATATAATTAAGATATAAAGTATAATAATTAATCATAAGGGGGTAATATTATGGATAAATTAAAAAGTATAAAATTATTTAATGATTTAAATAAGGTTTCATTAAAATATAGTTCCCTTCCTAACCTAGTCGAGAAAAATGATATTCAGGATAATAATAAATTACAACAACTTATATTAAATTATAGAAATAATATAGATGATGTAAAAAATAGAGCTAATTTAATTTCAAAACAAGCAAGAAATCTTGCTAAAGATTCAAATACTAAACAAATTTTTGATACTATTATCGACCTTAATAATTTTGCAATGGATAAATATAATAATATACTAAATAATAAAAAATACATGGAATCTTTGCCTGTACAAGCCGTTCTTAATACTACAATTGAGGAATTAATTTTGATAAATAATTCTATAAGATATAAGGAGTTTTTAAAGAATAAATTTTCTTATTTTTACATATATGAAAAGATAGTTATTAATTCATTTTTAAACTTTTTAGTTCTTAAAGATATGGATATAGATAAAAATAAAATTGAATCTCTTTCACAAGCTATATTTAGTCAAATACAATGCTTATCATTAATTTCTATGTAGCTATTGTAAATAAATATATCATATAAAATAAAAAGTGGCTATCTAAAAAATAGCCACTTCTATTTTATATACTTTTATTATGCTAAATTGAAATCTCTCTCAGCTAAAATATAATAATCTTCTTTATAATCAATATCTCCGTACTTTTGCATAGCTGCAATTACATCTTTTTGTCTTGCCAAAGCTTTATCATAATATTTTGTTGGATTATATCTCTTAGGAGATTGTGGTAGGCCAGCTAGCATAGTTGCTTGTTGTAAATTTAAATCATCTGATTCTTCTCCAAAATAACCTTCACTAGCTTCTTTTATACCTATATATCCATTACCATAGTTTATTATATTTGCATATATTTCAAATATTTCATTCTTAGAATATTTTTTCTCAAGATCATTAACTAAAAATGCTTCAGATACTTTTCTTGAAAATTCTCTATCTCCATTTAAATAAAGATTTTTCGCTAATTGTTGTGTTATTGTACTTCCACCTTGAACTATTTTTCCTGCTTGTATATTTTTTACAGCTGCTCTTAATATAGATATAAAGTCTAATCCATTGTGTTCATAAAACCTATGATCTTCCACAGATATAATTGCATCTACAAAGTCTTTGTCTATATTCTCAAACTTTACATAATTTTCACTATTCCTAATCTCTTCAATCTTTTCATCTATGCTTATATTATTTATTGCTTGTTTATATCCAAAGTATCCATCTAATACTACTTTTCCTACTGGAATACTTACTAACATTATTATTGTAGCTATAGAGATTATTAGATATTTATATTTATTTTTCATATCATTCCCCCTAATGCTTTTATACGTTTTGTTATGAAACTATTATATAATTAATTTCTAAAAATTCGCTTCACTTAAGCGACGCATTGACGAATCATTTCTATCACATCCATTAAGCAAAAATCATATCTAATATCTTTCATTTTCATTACATTTTT
>CALFLM010000097.1 GCA_937880075.1 uncultured Romboutsia sp.
CTTGTAAAATAGCTATAGATTACATTTACACACTTTTATAAGTTCGATTACTATAGAAAGTACAACTAAAATTTTCATATCAAAGTAAACATTTATTACATGTAACTAATAATTTATACTATTATTAGTTACATATAATAAAACATCAGATGGAGATTGTTATGTATAGAATTGAATCATTAAAATTATTTGATGATATTAGTAAAGTATCATAATTCTAGGTTTAATCATATAAAAAAGTCCTAGGATAATCTCCTAGAACTTCTCTTTACTTCTTTTTAAATAAATTTTCTATCTTTTTTCCAAAAGAGCTCTTTCTTTCATGAACTTCTTCACCACATTCTTGAGCAAATTGTCTTAAAAGCTCTTTTTGCTTTTCATTTAATTTCTTAGGAGTATCAACTATAACTTTTACATATTGATCCCCTCTAGAGTTTCCTCTAAGTTTAGTGATTCCTTTTTCTCTTAGTCTAAATACAGTTCCTGTTTGAGTGCCTTCAGGTATAGTATATTTAACCTTACCATCTAAAGTTGGAACTTCTATTTCATCACCTAATGCAGCTTGGCTAAATGTTATAGGCATTTCAAAGTATATGTCAAATCCATCTCTAGTAAATAGTGAATGAGGTTTTACATTTACAACTATATATAAATCTCCTCTTGGACCACCCTTGCTTCCAACTTCACCTTGACCTCCTAGTTTGATCATTTGACCATCATCAATACCAGCTGGTATATCTACTTCTATAGTTTTTACCTTTCTAACACTTCCCTTACCTGAACACTTTGTACATGGAGTTTCTAAAACTTCTCCTTCTCCACCACAAGTTGAACAAGTTCTTGAACTTGCTATATTACCAAATGGAGTTCTTTGTACTGTTCTAACTTCACCTTGACCATTACATGTTGGACAAGTTTTTTTAGATGTTCCAGGTTTTGCTCCACTACCATGACATTCATTACATTCTTCACTTCTATTTACTTTTATAGATGCTTTTTTACCAAATGCTGCTTCTTCAAAGCTTATATTTACAGTTTGTCTTATATCGTCTCCACGCTCTGGACCTCTTCTTCTAGGTCTTGAACCACCGCCAAAACCTCCTCCAAATATATCACCGAATATATCTCCAAACATATCTTCAAATCCGCCACCGCCAAAACCTTGACCTCCGAATCCACCAAATCCACCTTGGCCATTTACACCTTCATGACCAAATTGATCATAGTTTTGTCTTTTAGTTGCGTCTGACAGTACTTCATATGCTTCATTTACTTCTTTAAACTTTTCTTCTGCTTCTTTATTATCTGGATTTCTATCTGGATGGTATTTCATAGCTAGCTTTCTATATGCCTTTTTTATTGCTTGTTCATCAGCATTTCTATCTACACCTAATACCTCATAATAATCTCTTTTAGTACTCAATTTTGTCACCACCTTAAATTTATACATAATAATAGCTTGTAGAATATCAATACTACAAGCTATTATCATTATTTTAAGCATTTAATTTCATTATTAACGATACAATGCTTATGAAAAGATACTCTTTTCTTATATATTAATTATATACAAATATGTCTATATTTGTAACCTATTTTTCATCATTTACTTCTGTAAAGTCAGCATCAACTATATTATCATCTTGTGGTCCAGCTTGTTCTTGACCAGCATTAGCTTGTTGCTCAGCTTGAGCTTGTTGATACATTTGCTCAGATATCTTATGGAACTTGTTCATTACTTCGTCCATAGCTTTTTTGATTTCTTCAGCAGTAGCACTTTCTTTTTCTTTAACAGCTTTTAATTCAGCTATTGCAGATTCTATTTGAGATTTATCATCAGCACTTACTTTATCACCAAGTTCATTTAATGTTTTTTCTGTTTGGTATATAGTAGAGTCAGCTTGATTTAATGCTTCTATTTTGTCTTTCTTTTGCTTATCAGCTTCAGCATTCATTTCAGCTTCTTTTACTTTTCTTTCTATTTCTTCTTCGCTTAAGTTAGTTCCTGAAGTTATAGTTACTTTTTGTTCTTTTCCAGTTCCTAAATCTTTGGCAGTAACGTGAACTATACCGTTAGCATCTATATCGAAAGTAACTTCTATTTGAGGTATTCCTCTTGGTGCTGGTGGTATATCAGTTAATTGGAATCTACCTAAAGTTGTATTGTCATAAGACATACTTCTTTCACCTTGAAGTACATGTATATCAACAGCAGTTTGGTTATCTGCAGCAGTTGAGAATACTTGAGACTTCTTAGTTGGTATTGTTGTATTTCTTTCTATTATCTTAGTCATTACATTACCCATAGTTTCTATACCTAAAGATAATGGAGTTACATCAAGAAGTAATAAATCATTAACTTCTCCAGTTAAAACACCAGCTTGTATAGCAGCACCGGCAGCAACACATTCATCTGGATTTATACCTTTGTGTGGTTCTTTTCCTATAAACTTCTTAACAGCTTCTTGAACAGCTGGTATTCTTGTTGATCCACCAACTAATAATACATCATCTATATCAGATGTAGAAAGACCAGCATCTTGTAATGCTCTTCTTGTTGGTTCCATAGTTTTTTCTACTAAGTGAGCAGTTAATTCATCAAATTTAGCTCTAGTTATATCTATTGTTAAGTGTTTTGGACCTTCAGCAGTAGCTGTTATGAAAGGTAAGTTTACGTTAGTTGTCATTGTTGATGATAACTCTTTTTTAGCTTTTTCAGCAGCTTCTTTTAATCTTTGAAGAGCCATTTTATCATTTCTTAGGTCAACACCTTCAGTTTTTTTGAATTCTTCAGCTAAGTAGTCTATTAATACTTGGTCAAAATCATCTCCACCAAGTCTATTGTTACCTGCAGTAGCTAAAACTTCAAATGTTCCATCTCCTATTTCAAGTACAGAAACGTCAAACGTTCCTCCACCTAAGTCAAATACTAATACTTTCTTTTCTTGATCTAATTTATCTAAACCATAAGCAAGAGCTGCTGCTGTTGGTTCATTTATTATTCTCTTAACATCAAGACCAGCTATTCTACCTGCATCCTTAGTTGCTTGTCTTTGAGCATCTGTAAAGTATGCTGGAACTGTTATAACAGCTTCTTTAACTGGTTGACCTAAGTAGCTTTCAGCATCAGCTTTTAACTTTTGTAAAGTTATAGCTGATATTTCTTGTGGAGTATATGCTTTACCATCTATATCAACTTTGTAATCTGTTCCCATGTGAGTTTTTATAGATATTATTGTTCTATCTGCATTTGTAACTGCTTGTCTTTTTGCAGGCTCTCCTACAATTCTATCTCCATCTTTAGTGAAAGCTACTACTGATGGAGTAGTTCTCATACCTTCTGCATTTGTTATAACTTGTGGCTCTCCACCTTCAAGTACTGCAACACAAGAGTTAGTTGTTCCTAAATCTATTCCTATTACTTTTGACATAATACGTTTCCTCCTATATCTATATATAAATCTATTGATTTATTTACTTTTATAAATTTTTATCACTTATTTTTAATTAAGCAACTTTTATATTTAGTCTTCATTAAAATAAAGTTTATATTTTATTAACAAGAAACCTTAACCATACTTGCTCTTAAAACTTTATTTCCTAGTTTATATCCTTTTTGAAGTACCATAACAACTTTATTTGGTTCAACTCCATCCACACTTTCTTGCATTACTGCTAAATGTAAGTTAGGATCAAAATTTGCATCTTGTGCTTCAATTTCTTCTAAACCAAATTTTATTACCATATCTTTTAACTGCTTATAAACTAGTTCTACACCTTTAAACATAGTATCTTCTTTATCTGTGCAAGCTTCTAATGCTCTTTCCATACTATCTATAACAGGTATTAATTCATTTAATATTTTTTCATTAGCAAAGATACCTATAGTTTCTTTTTCTTGTTGAGTTCTTCGTCTGTAGTTTGCATATTCTGCTTGAAGTCTTTTATATTGATCATTAAGAGCATCCATCTCATCTCTTAACTTTTTTTCTTCAAGATTTTCTTCTATATCAACTACATTTTCTTGGCTCTCTTCAGTAGTTTCTTCATTCTCAACTACTTCTTCTAAAACCTCATCTTTAACTATTTCTTCTTCTAAGACAGTATCCTTATGTTCCAATACACTGCACCCCTCAATTTATTTTTTATTAAATAATAAATTAATATAATTTACTATTGCATAAATCCTTGCATAATCCATTCTTGTTGGACCTATAAAGCTTATCTTCCCTACTAAGTCCTTATCAATATTATATGTCGCTGTAACTATACTGCATTCTTTAGCTAATTCAAGATCATTATCACTACCTATTATTATATTTACATTATCCTTTTGTATTCCTTTTGATTTTAGCATACTATCTATTGTTTCTTTTTTTTCTATCATATTTAAAAATGATTTAGCTTTTATTATGTCATTAAATTCTGGATAATTAAATATGTTGGTTGCTCCATTTAAAGAAAATACAAATTCTTCTTCCGACATATTAAAGTTAAGAGCATCTATAAGTCCATCTATTAAATTAGAATATTCACCTATTTCATACTTTATAAATGCAATTAATCTTTCATCTATCTCTACTATACTTTTACCTAATAATTTTCTAGTTAGATTGTCAGAGATTATATTTAATTTAGATTGATCTAAATATAAATTACTAATCAAGTTAGCCTTTTTAATATCGCCATTATTAGTTACAACAATAAGTAATATTTTATTATCATCTATACTTACTAATTGTATGTGCTTTATAACATTTTGATTATTTAAACTTTTAGCTACAGCTACTGTTGTATAGTTAGTTAATTGAGATAATAACTTTGATGTTTCTTGAATTAAGTCTTTTATATGGCTTACATTATTTTGTATGCAATCTTGAATCAATTTCTTCTCTTCATTACTTAATTCACTTTTACTCATAAGCATATCTACATATAACTTATACCCTTTTTCTGACGGAACCCTCCCTGCAGAAGTATGTGGCTGTATAAGATATCCTAATTCTTCTAAATCAGCCATTTCATTTCTTATAGTAGCAGCACTAATTCCTAAATCATGTTTTTTAGATATTGTTCTAGACCCTACCGCTTCGGCAGTTTCTATATAATCTTTAACTATAGCTTTGAGGATATTTAGTTTTCTTTCGTTTAGTTTCATTTTACGCCTCCTCGCTGTTAGCACTCATTAAATCCGAGTGCTAAAAAGATTATATATATTATATATCATTATTTTTTAGCATTGTCAATAGTTTTTAACTAATCTATAAATTCTACAAATACAGTATTAGATATTTCTCTTCCTCTTTGAGTTAAAGCTATATTATTATTTTGCTCTATAATTAAGTTTAAATTCTTTAATTTGTCTAAAATATTATTGTATTTATGTTTAAAATTCACATTAAACTTTTCGTAGAATTCACATAAATTAATTCCTTTATTCATTCTAAGACCCATAAATATGAATTCTTCCATTTCATCTTTTTTACTTAGTGTATTTTTTTCTTCTATAGGCTTTTTATTATACTCTAAACATTTATTATACCCTTTAATATCACAAATATTACTATATCTATAATTATTTATGTAACCTGAGGCTCCTGGTCCTAGACCCAAATAATTATCACATTTCCAATATACTATATTATGTTTACATTCATATCCTTCTTTTGCATAATTAGATATTTCGTATTGATTATATCCATTTTTATATAATGTATCTATTGTATAGTTATATATACTTATATCAACTTCTTCATCGTTAAGTTCAAATTCTTTATTTATATACATATCATAAAACTTAGTACCCTCTTCTAATATAAGTGAGTATGCAGATATATGTGACGGATTTAAATTTATTATTTTGTTTAATGTTTCTTTCCATTCATCAAATGATTGATTTGGAAGTGAATACATTAAATCAACATTTATATTATCTATTCCTATTTCTATTGCATCTTTATAATTTTTTTCAAATTGTTCATATGTATGTATTCTACCTATATACTTTAAATGATGATCTTGAGTAACTTGAAGACCCATACTTAATCTATTTATTCCTAAGGATTTTATAGCCTTTAATTTTACTTTATCTAAAGTTCCTGGATTACATTCCATAGTTATTTCAGCATCTTTGTCTATATTAAAATTACTATATATATTTTTCATAAGAGTAGTTAATTCCTCAGGAGTTAGGATACTAGGAGTACCTCCACCTAAAAATACACTAGTAAATTTTTTATTTTTAAATTCGTCTTTATATAATTCCATTTCTTTTTTGATGCTTATTAAATAATCTCTTTTTTGATTTTTCTCTTCTATTTTATAAGAGTTAAAATCGCAATAATTACATTTTTGTGCACAAAATGGTACGTGTACATATAATCCTAACATTTATTTCTCCTTATCCATTTATTCTCTTATATTATACCAATATTTTTATTTTTTACACTGCTTATATTCTTTAAATGTACAAATTATAAGTATTATTTTAAATAAATATACTTAGTAGCATATTTTTAATAAAAAATTCGCTTCGCTTATGTAAGCCAACAATATATCCTTTCTACTGCTTCGGATACATCCGTTGCTCAAATCATTAGCATTTTAGATTATAATTATCTACAAACTAGATAATTTATAATCCCTTAGTATATAAAAAATACCTAAGTTTTAAACTTAGGCATTTTTTATATTTTATTCATCTAGTTTTAATACTGACATAAATGCTTTTTGAGGAACTTCAACAGATCCAATTTGTCTCATACGTTTCTTACCTTCTTTTTGCTTTTCAAGAAGTTTCTTCTTACGAGATATATCTCCTCCGTAACACTTAGCAAGAACATCTTTTCTAAGTGCACTTATAGTTTCTCTTGCTATTACCTTGTTACCAACAGCTGCTTGTATAGGTACTGCAAACTGATGTCTTGGTATTTCATTTTTAAGCTTTTCACACATAGCTTTACCTCTTGAGTAAGCACGAGACTCGTGAACTATAAAGCTAAGTGCATCTACTTGTTCTTTATTTATTAATATATCAAGCTTAACTAGATTTGAAGGAACATATCCCTTAATTTCATAGTCTAATGATCCATATCCTCTAGTTCTTGATTTTAATGCATCAAAGAAATCATATACAACCTCATTTAAAGGTAAATCATAATGAAGCATAACTCTTTTTTCATCTATATACTCCATATTTATCATAGTTCCACGTCTTTCTTGGCATAGTTCCATAACAGTACCTACATAATCTTTTGGAACTATTATATCACCTTTAACTATCGGCTCTTCTATCATTTTTATTTCACTTGGTTCTGGTAAATTCGTTGGATTTTGTATCATAACAACTTCACCATCATTTTTAGTTACTCTATATATAACCGATGGAGCTGTAGTTACTAAGTTAAGATCATATTCTCTTTCTAATCTTTCTTGTATTATTTCCATGTGTAAAAGTCCTAAGAATCCACATCTAAATCCAAACCCTAATGCTGCTGATGTTTCAGCTTCAAATTCAAGTGCAGCATCATTTATTTGCATTTTTTCAAGTGCATCTCTTACATTCTCATATTTTTCACCTTCACCTGGATATATACCGCAATAAACCATTGGAGTTGCTTTTTTATATCCTGCCATAGGCTCATCAGTTGGATTATGTGCATCTGTTATAGTATCACCAACTTGACAGCTTCTTATATCTTTTATACTTGCTGCTATGTACCCAACATCTCCTGCTGATAATTCAGCAAGTTCTCTTTGTCCTGGAGCCATTACACCAACTTCTGTTACTTCAAACTTTTTGTTAGTGTTCATCATCTTTATAGTCATACCTTTTTTTACGCTACCTTCAAATATTCTAACATAAGCTACAACACCTTTGTATGCATCATAGTAAGAGTCAAATATTAATGCTTTTAAAGGAGCTTCTTTATCTCCTGTTGGAGCAGGTACTTTTTCTACTATAGCTTCTAGGACATCTTCTATATTTAATCCACTTTTAGCAGATATAAGTGGAGCTTCACTTGCATCAAGTCCTATTATATCTTCTATTTCCGCTTTTATTTCATCAGGTCTTGCACTTGGAAGATCTATTTTATTTATAACAGGTAAAATTTCTAAATCTTGATCTAGCGCTAAATAAACGTTAGCTAATGTTTGCGCTTCAACACCTTGTGCCGCATCTACTACTAATAATGCCCCCTCACAAGCTGCTAAACTTCTTGATACCTCATAGTTAAAGTCTACATGACCTGGAGTATCTATAAGATTTAAGAAATACTCATTTCCATCCTTAGCCTTATATACTAATCTTATATTTTGAAGCTTTATAGTGATTCCTCTTTCTCTTTCAAGATCCATATTATCTAATAATTGATCTTTCATTTCTCTTTCACTAACAAGTCCAGTTTTTTGTATTAATCTATCAGCTAAGGTAGACTTACCGTGGTCTATATGTGCTATTATACTAAAATTCCTAGTTCTACTTTGTTTATTGTCCACCTTTGTTCCTCCTTTTTTATTATCATAACTTTTATTTTATAATATATCCTCTTTTATGTAAATAACAGTTCTGTTATAAAAGCAAAAACTTACCTTTCTTATATAATTATTTCCTAATTATATAATGTTCATTTATATAGTAAATATTTAAAACTTCTTAATAGTAAAAATAAGACTTAAAATTGTTAAGTCTTATTTTTACTATTATTATATAGTTTTATTATTGTATTCTTAGCTTTATATATTTCATTTATCTTTTCACCAATATTAACTTTAATATCATCTATATTTATATAATCTATAAAAGAGTTTAAAAGATAAGCATCTGAACCTAACATGTCTCTTGCACTTTTATCTATTATAAATATACATATTGCTAAATTTGTAATCATTGCTAGAATAAATAATGCTCTAAATACAAGCCTAATTTTTCTTTTTTTTGATTTCTTGTAAATCTTCCTTTCTAGCCTACTCATACTTAATCTCCTAGACTATTGTCTATTTTGCTTAAAATATTCATCTAAAATTTCTGCAATATATTTTACTGAGGCCTTTGCTTCTTCTGAAGAAGTACCGTTACTTCCAATTTCTATTAGCATATGATTTTGAGCCATATATTGATTAAATTTACCATATTTATGCTCAACTACAGGTAAAACTAATTCTGGATATTTACTTTTAGCAAATTTAGTTATATCCTCAGCTAAGGATTTTACTTCATTTAAGTTAGGATTTTTCATACCTACAACAAAAAAGAATTTAGCTACTTTTTCACCATTATAAGTTGTTGACATTCTTTTATTCTCTTTTTGTATATCAGCATCAGTCTTAAGATCCCTGCCATCTCTATGTAAATCTATAGCTATATTTATGTTTTTATGGTTATTTAACATTGATTTTACAGTATCTAAACTACTCACATAAGATTTAGTAAAATCTGGATAATCATGATACTTTGTACTATGTGCAACTCCCCAACCTTTTTGACTTAATTCTTCTGTTAACAATGTCCCAACTTCAAGTACTGATTTATCTCTATTATTTTGTGAATGATAGTTTCCTTCAGGAGAGTCTGAGTAAGTTTCCCCTGCATGAGAGTGATATATTAACATAGTAGGATTTTCTTTAGTTAATCTTATATCATTTTTATATTCACTAGATGCCACAGATATATTTTCTTTATTGTTAGAGTTACTGTTTAATGTAGGAATATTTTCTTCCCCTATATGAACTTTTATATAATCTTCTTCTTTATTAGCTTTATTAGCAGTTTTATCTTCTTTGTCTTTTTCTTCTTTTGAGTTATCATTATTTGTACTCGACTCTGGATAAGATGACTCTATTAAAAACTTAAGAAATTCTTCCTTATCCATACTATAAGATCTAATTGGTAAAATAAAAATCAAAATGCAAGCTATACTTATAACCTTCTTAGTTTTTCTCAACATACTTTTCCTCCTTAATTGGTTATCCTACCTGGGTGGAGAGATCTATTTAATCCTTCGCTTATTATTATTGATAAATTTTCTATGGTTTCATCTATATCTTTTGGTGTTACAATTAAATTTTTATCATATGGATCTAACGACTCCTTTATAAGATGATACTTCTCATCTTCCTTTAGATTTTTTAACATATTATAAAAATTTTCACCTTCATTTGATTGACTCATTAAATTATCTATCGCTAAATCTAATACATCACTAGTTAATGTAGCTGCATCTACCACAGTTGGTACTCCTATAGCTATTACATCAACACCTAAGTAATCTTTATTTAATGCTTTTCTTTTATTTCCAACACCTCCACCTGGAGATATTCCTGCTGTTGATATTTGTATAGTTGAATTTACTCTTTCCATTTTTCTTGATGCTAATGCATCTATCGCAATTACTCTATCTGGTTTTATCTTATCTACTATTGATTTTACAGTTTCACTAGTTTCTAAACCTGTAATACCCATAACCCCTGGACTTAAAGCTGATACCTCTGTAAAATCATCATCATAGTCTTTATTATAGTTTTTAAATATATGTCTTGTAACTAATGTTTTAGATACACTCTTTGGTCCTAATGCATCTGATGTTATATTCCAGTTACCAAGTCCTATTACTAATGTCTTTTTAGTTTTATCATCTCCTAGTATTTCTACTAATTCATCCTTTAAATATGTAATCATTTCTTCTCTAGATTCATCATCATCAAATTTCATAAGATTACTTTCTAATGTAACATATTTTCCTATGCCCTTATTCATTATTTTTGATCCTTGTTCATCTATAACTTCAACTATCGATACTTTACAGTTTTCTAAGTCTTTATTTTCTACCTTTACTCCAGGTATTTCTGTAGATTTTTGGTCGTTTTCATATATTTCTTTTGCTTCTAATGCTAAGTCTGTTCTTATATTAAACATATTTACCCTCCCTGTATTAATTAAATACTATTTATAATTCTTAACAAATTTTAGTATTTTATAACAATAACACGTAAATTTGTAAGTTATTGAATATTTGGCACTCGTATTGTATATTATCTTTATGTAATAGATAACTTAAAATAAAAAAAGAAATAATAATAAAACTTATAAATATTTATCCTTGATTTTTGATTTTATTTCTGTTAAAATCTAATATGTTGACGATGAATATAATAAAATAAACGAGGGGGTGAACCACGTGGCAAACATAAAATCAGCTAAGAAAAGAATAAGAGTTATCGAAAAGAAAACTGCTTTAAATAGAGCTAGAAAATCTCAATTAAAAACTGCAATAAGAAGATTCGAGGAAGCTGTTGCAGCTGGAAATAGAGAAGAGGCTGTTGCTAAGTTCCAATTTGCTCAAAAGAAAATATATCAAGTAGCTTCTAAAGGAACTATACACAAAAATGCAGCATCTAGAAAAGTTGCTAAGTTAGCTCAAAAATTAAACGGAATGAACGCTTAATTATCCGTTTCTTATGAATAGATACTAACCCTTGATAATCTCAAGGGTTTTTATTTTTTATATATTAACTAAATTAAAAGGGCTGTCGCACTAAAAAACTATATACAATATGTTGTGCTAATTCAAATTATGCATAACTATATATTGTATTGTTTACTCTTAATGCGATAGCCCCTTTTAATTTCCTTTTTTACAGTACTTACTTATTAATATTTCTATGGATAATGTATCCCTTACTAATCCATTTTTTATTTTAAAATCACTCTCTAGTATAGAATTTAATATATCTATTATAGTTTCATCAGAAAAGTTTTTAGTTTGTTTTAATGCTTTACCTACAACAAAAGGATGTAATTTAAGCCTTTCTGATATACTCTTAGAGCTATGACCTTGTATTTGTAATTGTCTAACTTGCATAATAACCTTAAATTGTCTTGCTATCATAGAAAATATACCAAATACAGACTCTCCTTCATAAAGCATGTCACTTAAAATTTTCATTGCATCAGATGAATTTTTCTGTCCTATATAATCAATAAGTTTAAATATATCATTTTCTACTTTTTTCTGAGAAAGTTGATCTATTATATCATTTGTTACTTTATTTTCTTTACCTACAAATGAACTAATTTTGTTTATTTCATTTTCTAAGTCAGATAAAGTCTTTTCACTATTTTTATCTCTATAGCCTTCTTGATCTATAAAGTACATAACTTGAGCATTATCTATAACAACATCATTATTATCAAATTTTTTCTTTACCCATTTAAATAGGTCC
>CALFLM010000098.1 GCA_937880075.1 uncultured Romboutsia sp.
TTAGGCACGCCGCCAGCGTTCATCCTGAGCCAGGATCAAACTCTCAAAATAAATTCTTCGAATTTATATCACAACAATATATCTTCGCTAATGCTTTAGATAAATCTGTTACTCAAATAAATTTGATTACCTGCTCAGATAAATCTAATCTGAATATCTGGCTTGGTTTGTTTAGTTTCAATTCTATAAATTAACCTACTGTTTAATTTTCAAAGTTCATGTTTCAACTTGTTTAAGTTTACCAAACTTGTTTTTATTTGTCAACTTATTTTTTAAGTTGTTTTTTCTCTTTCGTTTTGCCCTTTTCTTAAGGACAAGTATAACTATACCATCTCGTTTTTATATCGTCAACATTTTTTTACAAATTTTTTTATTTTTTATTAATTAAAACTTATTTTTCAAAATTATAAGTTCTTCTAAACTTAGATTTACCAATCTGTTGAGCACTTTTTTTCTTTCAGAAATATTTTTGTAATTTTTTATAACTTTTTGTCTAATTTCACCTAATATATTTATATATTCCTCGTAACTATCATCATATTTTTCTTCTAATTCTCTTTTTATCTTTGATGACAACGAAGGACTTTTACCTCCTGTAGATATACTAAGAAGCAAATCGCCTCTTTTTACATAAGAAGGTACTGTATAATTAGATAGTTCTTTATCATCTACTACATTGACTAGTTTGCCACAGTTTTTACAATATATACCTATATTTTTATTTATTTCTTTATTATTCGTTGCTGCTACTACTATAAAACTATCTTTTATGTATTCTTCTTTATATACATCATAAACTAACTCAACATTATTTTTAATTAACTCAAACTTATCAATAAATTCAGGAGAAATAACTCTAACACTTTTGCCAAATGCTAAAAAATTTTTACATTTTCTATAAGCTACATCTCCTCCACCAATTATAGTTATTTTCATATCTTTTATTTCTAAGTTAATCGGATATAACATTATTAATCATTCCTCTCCCCTTATATTAAAATGCGATGCCTTGTAATAAAAACATTTTAATTTACATTAAGGCATCACATTATATAATCAAGACTATTTATTCTCTCTTATCATTTTTGCTAAGTCCTTAGCAAAATAAGTTATTATTATATCTGCTCCAGCTCTTTTTATAGATAAGATAGATTCATATATAGCCCCTTCACTTAATATTCCATTCTTAACTGCAGACTTAAGCATAGCATATTCACCACTAACATTATAAGCAGCTAAAGGTAAGTTATAATTATCCTTTACCATTCTTATTACATCTAAATATGATAATGCAGGCTTAACCATTAATATATCTGCACCTTCTAATACATCTAGTTCTGCTTCTATTAATGCTTCATTAGTATTTGCTGGATCCATTTGGTATGTTTTTCTATCTCCAAATGCCGGAGCTGAATTTGCAGCTTCTCTAAATGGACCATAGAATGTAGATGCATATTTTACACTATAAGACATTATTGGTATATGTACAAATCCAGCTTTATCTAAAGCTTCTCTTATAGCTTTTACTCTTTTGTCCATCATATCTGAAGGTGCAACCATGTCAGCACCTGATTTTACATGACTTACAGCAATTTTGGCTAAATGCTCTAATGTTTTATCATTATCTACATATCCACCTTCAGTTAGTATCCCACAATGGCCATGACTAGTGTATTCACACATACATACATCTGTAACTACATTCATATCTGGATCTATCTCTTTTATTTTTCTAACAGCCCTTTGAATTATTCCATTATCGTTATACGCTTCACTACCACAAGCATCCTTTTCATGATCGTGAGGTATACCAAATAGTATAACATGCTCTATTCCTAAATCCTTTATTTCTTTTATTTCTTCCTCTAACATATCTAATGAGAAGTGGTATACATCTGGCAAAGATGATATTTCTCTTTTTATATTTTCACCCTCCACTATAAATAAAGGATATATTAAATCTTCAATATTTAATTTAGTTTCTCTAACTAAATTTCTAGTAGCACTATTTATTCTTAGTCTTCTAGGTCTTCTTAACATATATGTTTCCTCCATATCTAATACAACTCATTTTTACTTTATTTATTGTAATATCCCTTTTCAAATACAAATAATGATTCTACTTCTTCAGAATACCCGTATATGTTAAAACCATATTTGTAACTTGTGAATCCATACTTATCAATTTCAATATTATAATCATATTTTTTTTAAACTTTTTTTAAATTTTCTATTGTATTTTTAGTTAAATTTATTTCTTTAAATTTGACTTCTATTTCAGAAAAATATCAAATGCTATACTTTCATGTTGGTTATTGTAATATACATGCATTAATTTAAAATCATCTACAAATTCACCTTCTGATTTCATAAAAGTTTCAGGTGTAATATTTAAAATATTAGAAATATCATTTTTGTCATGCCTATTTTTATATTTCCAATCCCTTCATAAGGATTTAATATTAATTCCATATTCGGTAATCTTCTTATTACCTTAATCCAAATTCATATATATTAAATTTCTTCATCAAGATGTGCTGTCGCACTAAAAAATTATATACAATATGTTGTGCTAATTCAAATTATGCATAACTATATATTGTATTATTTACTCTTAATGCGACAGCCCCTTTAACATACTTATTTATAATTCATAATAGAATCAATTATTCCATCTATAGTTGAAACTTCTGCTTCTTTATAAACATTTATATTTAAACCTTTAACAGTTTGTGTAGTTATAGGCCCTATAGATATAACTTTTAATTTATTTAACTTATCTATATTTTCTTGTCCTATTATATCTACAAAGTTTGTAACCGTAGATGAGCTTGCAAATGTAATGTAATCTGCATCTCCTGAATTTAATACCTCTAATACTTCCTCTTTTTTGCTATCATCCAATACTGTTTCATATGTGCGAACTTCTTTAACCTCACATATCTCACTTATTTTATCAACTAAAAAGTCTCTAGCATTTTTAGCTCTAGGTATTAAAACTTTGTCAGAATCCTTTAATATATCCTTTAATTCTTCAAATAGATATTCTGCAACAAATTTTTCTGGAACGATATCTGCTTTTATTCCTCTATTTTTTATTTCTTTAGCAGTAGCAGATCCTATAGCACAAACTTTTAAGTTTGATAACGATCTACTATCAAGGTCCATCTCATCTAACTTATCAAAGAATATATCAACAGCATTTTTACTTGTTAATATTAAGTATGTATAATCTTTTATATTTTTTATTTCATTTTCTAAAGCTACGTTATTTTCTATTTTTTCTATCTTTATAGTCGGTACTTCTATCGGATTACCACCTAAATCAGATATTTTTGATACTAAAGAACTACTTTGAGTTCTCGATCTTGTGACTATTACATTTTTACCAAATAGAGGCTTACTTTCAAAGAAGTTTAATTTATCTCTTAATTTAACTACATCTCCGATAGCTATAAGAGTTGGTGGTTTCACATTTTCCCTTACTGCAGTTTCATATACATTTTCTAATGTAGAAGTTATTACTCTTTGGTTATATCTTGTTGCCCAACTTATAAGAGCAACTGGTGTATCTTTTGATTTTCCTTCTTTTATTAAGTTAGAACTAATTTTTTGAAGATTAGCTACACCCATTAAGAATACTAATGTACCATTTGTATTAGCTAATGCATTCCAGTTTATTTCTAGATTTTCTTTGTCATCATCTCTTAAATGACCTGTTATAACATGGAAAGAAGATGCATAATCTCTATGAGTTATAGGTATGCCTGCATAACATAATCCACCTATTGCTGAGGTTACACCAGGCACAACTTCAAATTCTATACCTTCTTCTTTTAGAAGTTCTCCTTCTTCTCCACCTCTACCGAATACATAAGGGTCTCCCCCCTTAAGTCTTGTTACTATTTTACCTTCTTTAGCTTTATTGGCTATAACTCTATTTATATCTTCTTGAGGAAGAGTGTGGTTATTTGATGCTTTACCTACATATATAAATTCACAGTTTTCCTTAGCTTCTTTTAGATAGTTTTTATTTGCTAATCTATCATAAACTATAACGTCTGCCTTTTTTATACACTCTAATCCTTTTAAAGTTAATAATTTGTAATCTCCTGGTCCTGCCCCTACTAAGTAAACTTTACCCTTCATAACATTCGTACTCCTTTGAAATTAGTTTAGCTAATTGTAGTCCTATTTCACGAGCTTCTGATGCTTTTCCACCTATAGTTTTTGTGATTAAATTGTTTCCCTCTTCATCACCATATAAACCAGTTATACTTATATTTTCTCCGTCAACATCACAATAAGCTCCTATAGGAATATGACAACTTCCGTTTATTCCATCTAGGAATCCTCTTTCAGCTGCAACTTGTATTTCAGTTTCATCATCTTTTAGTGAATTTATTATTTCTTCTATATCTTTACTATTTTCTCTAATTTCTATAGCTAAAGCTCCCTGTGCTGGTGCAGGAATCATTATATCTTTAGGTATATAATAACTTATTTTATCCTCAAGACCTGCTCTTAAAAGTCCTGATGCAGCTAAAACTACTCCATCTAAGTTCTCATCTACTATCTTCCTAATTCTAGTATCTATATTGCCTCTTATAGGAACTATGTTTAAGTCAGGTCTATGCTTTAATAGTTGATATTTTCGTCTTTTGCTTCCTGTTGCAACTTTTGCTCCATTAGGTAAATCATTTATACTAGAGTATCCTTCCTTTAGTACAAGCACATCTCTAGCATCTTCTCTTTTAGGAATACTTGCAAATTTTAATCCTTCAGGTAAATTTGATGGCATATCCTTCATACTATGAACTGCCATATCTATCTGGCCATCAATTAGTTGCTGTTCTATCTCTTTCACAAATATCCCTTTATCCCCTATTTTATCTAAACTAATATTTTGTATTAAATCACCTTTAGTTTTTATAATCTTGGTTTCAAATTCAACTTCAGGATGTTTTTCTTTTAGTTTATTTATAACCCCATTGGTTTGAGTTACTGCTAACTTGCTCCCTCTAGTTCCAACTATTATTTTCATAACTTCATCTCCTTTAGATGTTACTACTAACTATCCTACTTTAACCTCTTTTTTAACTTCTTTATTTACTAGTATAGTTGAAAAATAAGATATTTTCGCTTCTAAATTTATCTCTCTTAAGTTAGTGTATACTTCCTCTCTATCTTGAGATGAGTTACTTACTAATATAGAGTGATCTATAAGACCATTCTTTTCTAATTTACCTATTATTTCTTTAAAATTCTTATAAACCTTCATCAATACTATTGAGCTATAATTTTCTAATGCATAGTCTATTTTTTCTTCTTCTATTGTACAAGGTATTATTATTAATGGTTCTCTATCCATAACTAATGGGAAGTTTTGGTTAGATGCTATATTAGAGAATGAAGATATTCCAGGTATTGTCTCTACGTCTATACTTCCTATAAGTCTTTCCATTATATATACATATGTGCTGTATATCATAGGATCTCCTAAAGTTACAAACCCTACATTCTTTCCATCTCTTACATCTTCTACTATTTCATCAGCTATTTGATTCCAAGCTAATATTTTTTCTCCATCATTGAAGTTCATTGGAAAGTGTCTTGACTTTATTTCTAAACCATCTGGTAAGTATTTACTTACTATTGATAAAGCTAAGCTTTCTCCACCTTTTTTAGCTTCTGGTGTATATAATATATCTAAACTTTGTAAAGTTTCTACTGCCTTTATTGTTAATAATGAGCTATCCCCAGGTCCTGTACCTATTCCATAAAATTTTGCCATCTCAAATCTCCTCCTAATTAATTAACATATATTTTCTAGCCCTTCTAATTTTTCTATACAATCATGTGCATGTCTCATAAATTTATCTTGAATACAAGGATTCTCGCCTAATCCTTGTAAGTGTATTTTTACTTCAAATCCATGACTTTCAAATATACTCTTCCAAGAATCTTCTTCATCTCCCGCCATGTCATTTATTGCATGATCCCCTGCTACTAGCATAAATGGCATTAAGTTTACTATTTTTATATTATTTGCTTCTAATCTTCTTATAACATGTTCTATCTCTGGATACCCTTCAACTGTTCCAACATATGCATTTATACCTGAATCCCTTAACACATATTCTAAAGCTGGATATGTTGAGTGCGATTCATGGAATGTTCCATGCCCCATAAATACAACAGCCTCTTTTTCGTTCATCTTTGGTATTTGATTTTCTATAGCTTCTACCGTTTCCTTATAATCTTCTATATATGTTAATAATGGTCTACCTAATATTATCTTTTCAAACTTATCTTTGTATCTTTCAACTTGTTCTTTTAGCTTGTTGAATTCTTCTCCACATATTATATGAAGTGTTTGAACTATAACTTCTTGATATCCTTCTTTATATAATCTATCTAATGATTCTATTGGATTTTCTATGTATAAACCGTCTCTATTTTTTAATTTTCTTATTATCATATTAGAAGTAAACGCTCTAAAAAAGTCGTATCCTTCTAATCCTTCTTTTATTTTCTTTTCACAAGCTTCTATAGTTTTTTCTCTAGTTTCTTTATAGCTTGTACCAAAACTAACTACTAAAACTGCTTTTTTCATACTCCCTCCACCTTGCCTAAATTTATAATAATTTTTCTAATTCATCTATCTCATTTACTACTAGTGGGTAGTTTATTTTTTCTCTTGTTATAATTATTACTGGTATTTGAAGTGTTTCGCAGGCATTGACCTTTTCTAAAAACCCACCAGCAATACCACTTTCCTTAGTTATTACTATATCTATATTATAATGTTTATAAAATTCTTCATTTATACTTTGACTAAAAGGTCCCTTCATAGCAATTATATTGTCTGCATTTAGACCTAAGCTTTCACAACTTAGTATTACATCACTAGTTGGTAAAACTCTTACTATTAAGTTTCTATCTGGTATAAGATCAACTATTTTAGGTAAGTTTTTACTTCCAGTTCCTATAAATATATTGTTCCCTTTTTCCCTAGCTATTTTGCATGCCTCTTCTATACTACTTACTATATATTTATTTTCATAAGAGATATCTTCTATTAAAGACTTTCTTTCATATCTTAAGTAATCTATATCTAGTTCCTTTGCACACTGTATAGCATTTTTAGATACTTCAATGGCATAAGGATGAGTAGCATCTATAATTTTATTTATATTATTTTTTTCTATAAACTTTAACATATCTTCCTTTGCAAGTTTCCCTGTGATTACATTTTTAGCATATCTTCTTGCAAGATCCTCTCCGTAACTTGTTGTTACAGAAAGTGTATATGATAAATCTTCATATCTATTTATTCTGTCGCATATCTCTAGACTGTCTGATGTTCCACCCAAAACTAAAATCATACAGTATAACCTCTTGGAGTTATCATTAAGTCATCATGTATGAAAGTGGATTTATTTCCTATTATTACCATCGTAGTCATATCAACTCTTTCAAAGTCCATAGTATCAAAAGTACATACAAACTTTTCTTCTTTTTCTCTTCCTACATCTTTAACTATCCCAACAGGAGTACCTCCATCTTTAAATTCTCCCATTATTTCAAAAGCTCTAGCTAAGTGCTCACTTCTTCCTTTACTTCTTGGATTATATAGGCAGACTACAAAGTCAGCTTCTGATGCTAATCTTAGTCTCTTTTCTATAACATCCCACGGAGTTAATAAATCACTTAAGCTTATATGACAAAAATCATGCATTATTGGAGCACCAAGTATTGCTGCAGCGCCTATACTAGCAGTAACTCCTGGTACAACTTTAACTTCTATGTTTTGTTCTTCTTTAGTAGTAAGCTCTAATATAAGACCTGCCATTCCATATATTCCAGCATCTCCACTACTTATAACTGCAACCTTTTTACCAGTCTTAGCTATTTCAACAGCCTCTCTACATCTATCGATTTCTTGCCTCATACCATTTTGTACTACTTCTTTACCTTCTATAAGATCTGTTATTAAGTTTATATAAGTCTTGTAACCTACTATAACTTCAGCATCCTTTATTGCATCTATACATTGCATCGTCATTAACTCTTTGCTTCCTGGTCCTATACCTATAACATATATCATTTTGACACTCTCCCCACAGAAATTGTTATCCCTTTATATTTATGTTTTTCAATTATTAAATTTCCTTCACTTAATATGTAGGCAACTGGCTCTGATACACAATATACTCCTACATTTTTCTTTACGAACTCAGACTTTTCAAACAAATAATCCACTTCAGATATTTCATTTGCTGAAATAGTTTTAAATGGTACAGATAAATTTTCTACTAAATCAATTATTGCTTTTTCATCATGCTTTATATCTATACTTCCTATTTCTTTAATCGATTTAATATGAATGTTATATTTTTTTAATAAATCATCTAAAGATTCTTTTAAAAAGTCACTGTCTGTATCTCTTCTACAACCAATACCTATAACTATATCTTTTGGAACGACTTTTATAATTTTTTCTTCTAATTGTTTTTGATTTATACAACTGTCTTTATGCTTATTGATGTAATCTCTAAAAAAATCATTTTTATTTGTTATTACTACTATCTTTGCAATACTATCTGTATTTTCAAGATTTACTAAAACTTTAAATCCTCTAGTATCTACATCATATTTTCCATCTATATAAATACCAACATCTTGATTACTAACTAGCATAGCATTTACATTTTTTACGTTATCTCTAAAATTATCTATATGTGCATCTAGTTCTTTTGCTATCATATCTAAAGCCGACTTTTTATTTACATCAGTAGCTGTTGTTATTACTGGATTTGCATTTATCAACTCACTTATACGTTTAGTCATTTCATTAGCTCCACCCATATGGCCACTAAGCAAACTTATAACATTTTGTCCTTTTTCATCTGTGACCATTATTGCTGGGTCACTAAATTTACTAACTATATATGGTGCTATAACTCTTACAACTATTCCTGTAGCCATTATAAATAGTATATATTGATAGTCTTTAAATAACTTTTCTGTTAATATACTAAGTTTTTCTTTAATCAAAAATATGTTTTTTGACTCATTTTCTAATTGTAATTTGTTTTGCTTATTACTAACTATATAAACATGACTATCTTTTATTAGCGTTTGAATTTTTAATGCTAAGTTTTTTCCATTTTCAGTTATACAAACTATAGCAATATTAGCCTCTGTACTCATGTTTGAAATCCTTATCATATAGCTTGGAATTCTTATATTCTTTTCCTAAGAATCTTCCTACTAATATTAATGCAGTTTTTCTTATATCATTTTCTCTAACCTTTCGAGCTATATCTTCTAATGTACCCTTTACGATTTTTTCATCTGACCAAGTAGCTTTGTAAACAACCGCTATTGGAGTATCCATTGGGTATCCACCTTCATGTAATCTTTCTACAACTTTTTCTATATCTTGAACTGATAAGAATATTGCCATAGAAGTTTGGTGCTTGGCATAAGATTCTATAGATTCCTTAGATGGTACTGGAGTTCTTCCTTCCATTCTTGTTATTATTACACTTTGAGATATCTCTGGTACTGTGTATTCTACACCTAACGATGATGCTGCTCCTAAGAATGAACTTACTCCTGGTGTACAATCATAATCAATATCTAACTTAAATAATTCCTCAACTTGTTCTCTTATTGAACCATATATAGAGAAATCTCCCGTTTGTAGTCTAACAACTGATTTATCTTCTCTTATACCTCTTTCCATTACATCTATTATTTGTTTTAAATCCATGTGTGCACTGTTGTGTATTTCACACCCTTCTTTACAATACTCTAAAAGTTCTGGATTAACTAAAGAACCAGCATATATTACTATATCTGCATTACTTAAAAGTTTGTATCCTTTTAGTGTTATTAATTCTTTGTCCCCAGGACCTGCTCCAACGAAATGTATTTTATTTGTCATATTGCTATCTCCCCTTCTCACAATATATTATATAAATAGGATTTAGAGGTTTAAAATATTCCCCTCTCCCTAATTTTTCTAACTTAGATATATTCATTACTGAAACATCTATATTTTCAAATCCGTATTCTCTTAGCAGTCTTAAAGTTTCATTAAATGTTTCTACTATAATGAAGTTTGCCACTAATCTTCCACCTGGAACTAATTTTTCCTTAGACCAAAGTAATATTTCATCTAGTCTATTACCTGTTCCACCAAGAAAAATAGCATCAGCTTCTCCTTCTATATCTATTGGTGCATAAGCTTTTATAACTTCCACATTCTTTAAATTAAACTTCTCAACGTTTTTATTTATCAAATCTAATGCATCATCATTTCTTTCTATAGATATTACCTCTAAGTTAGGATAGTTATGTGCCGCTTCAACACTTACGCTACCTGTTCCAGCTCCAACATCTATAAATTTTTTAGCATTTACTAGGTCTAATTTCATTATAGATACTGCCCTAACTTCTTCTTTTGTTATAGGCACTCTACCTGTTATAAAATCACTATTTTTCATATATAATCTCCACCAGATAACTGTATTTTAATTTTTATCTAATATAACCACTACACACATATCAAAGTCTTCTAAATTCAATATATCTTCTGGATTGCCTTTAGTTATTCTTTCATTGTCATAAGATAGATTTTCTCCGACTATAATTGTCTTTTCTAAATTTCTATCTAATATTTGCTGACAAATCTCCTTTGGTCCTATTATCTTATCTGTAACCATACATACTTTCTTATGCGAAAGTACATAATCAAAATCGGGAGTTTTACCATGACTACTTGTTATATATAAATCATTCATATCTATATGTATTTTTGAAAATATATATTGAAGAGAACTAATACCTGAAACTATATTTAAATTTTCTTTATCAATATTCTTAGAAAGATATCTTCCTATACCGTACATAAGTGGATCACCTGATGCTATGACAGATATTTGCTTATGTTTATTATTTTTTATATACTCTACTATTTCTTTTAAATTAGATGCTAGTTCTATTTTTTCTCCTTCAAAATCTACAATAGATTCTAAATTTCTTTTCCCACCTATTACTACATCTGAATTTTGAATTAGTTTTTCGCCTAATTTAGTTATATAGTCAGTGTTTCCTGGCCCTAATCCTATGACATTTATCATCTAAATACCTCCACTAGACTATCTGTATTGTCTGATTTTCCAAGTAATGTCTTATCCATAGAGAACATTATTACCTCTACCTCTGTATCATCATCGCCTAAGTATTGTTTTACTTTATATCTACATTTGTTGCTTACCTTATCGTAAAACTCTGTATAGTTATTTTCATTTATTACTTCAACAGCTTCTTCAGCTGTTAAACATTCATTTATTTTTTCTAATAACTCATATGGTGCTTTCATTAAAGCTAAATTAGATATTAATATCTCGCTTCTCGCATCTGCAACCTTACTATGAGTATTAAATATACCTGCAGATAACTTTATGAACTTACCTATATGGCCTGCCATAAGTATCTTTTTATACCCCATACGTTGAGCTTCTTTAAGCATATATCCTATGAAATTACTAGTTCGTACTAAATATTTCATATCTAAATTAAGCTTTTCTCTAATAAACTGTTCTCCATGATTTCCTGGAACTAAAATTATTTTATCTAAACCTTGCTCTTTTTTCATTTTTAGTTCTATTGATAAAGATTTCTTCCAACCTTCATCACTCATTGGCTCAACTATTCCAGTTGTACCTATAATAGATATACCGCCTATTATCCCTAACCTTGGATTAAATGTTTTTTTAGCTATTTCCTCACCTTTAGGAGCAGATATTGTTATCTTTAAAGATTTATCTTCTCCTAAAGTAGAACTTATATCATCACCTATAACTTTTCTAACTTCATAATTTATCATCTTCATAGGTGTTGGATTGATAGCAGCTTTACCTACTTCTACACTTAATCCTTTTTTAGTAACTACTCCTATTCCATATCCACCACAAACTATAATATCTTCGTCATTTTCTCTATCAATAATTTCTGCTTTTGCATAAATGTCCATAGTGTGAGTTGCATCAATATCATCTCCACCATCTTTTTTTATTGAACATTCAACATAATCATTATTTAAAGATATATTTTGAACATCTAATGTTAATGGAATTCCTTTTGGAGTATCTATGTTTATTGTTTCAATCTTCATTTTAGTTAATAGCATATAAGTAGCTGCTTTCGAAGCTGCTGTAGCACAAGAACCTGTAGTATATCCTCTTTTATACTTTTTACCATCTATGTATACATACTCTTTCATAACTTTACCTACATAGCATATAAAATAGCATTTATTATAGCTGCTGCTAGGTTACTACCGCCTTTTCTACCTTTTGAGATTATATAAGG
Organism: uncultured Romboutsia sp.; assembly: GCA_937880075.1. Taxonomy (GTDB): domain Bacteria; phylum Bacillota; class Clostridia; order Peptostreptococcales; family Peptostreptococcaceae; genus Romboutsia. The sequence goes on from CALFLM010000098.1 coordinate 12,388, forward strand.
TATATCAGTTTTTTCTAATTCATCTTTAGATTCTGCTGCACCTACAAATCCAACTGGAACACCTACAATAGCATCTAAATTTAATTCATTTGAATTTTTCATTTCCATTGCTTTATATAACGCAGTTGGAGCATTTCCAAATACAAATAATTTTCTTCCACTATCTTTTGCTGCTATCTCAACTGCTGCCATAGAACGAGTTATTCCTTTTTCTTTAGCTAATTTTGCAGTTTCTTCTTCCGCCACTAAACATTTATACTTACAACCTAATGCATCTAATTTTCTTTTATTTATTCCGCTTAAAGCCATGTTTGTATCTGTGTATATAGTTGCATTATTTTTTAATGCATCCACTATATTTTCAACTGCAGTCTCAGATATCTTTAATATATCTAAATATTCAAAGTCTGCAGTTGTATGTATTGAGCGCTTTATTATCTTTTCTTCTATTTCATTTTTAAACTCATAACCAGGCCTTATCTCATCTATTATTTCCTGTATCATTATGAAACTTTTTTCTTCTATCATCATAGGATTTTTGATGTATTTCATGTTTGTATCCCCCTAATTCCACCATCGATTATATTCAATGTGTACATTTTTTTATAAACTGAATCAAGTCCTGCATTTCTTAATAACTCTATTAGCCTAGTATCATTCATAGATTTGTCTATTAGTATACCTACAACTGTTCCGCTATGAGCAACATTAACTCCATAGGCTCCATAATTTTTAGATATCTCTATTATTTTCTCTAAGCCTTCTTTTTGGTGTATACTTTCATTAGCTAAGCTACTAAAAGTACTTGCTTTTCCAATTTTATATATATCATTACTCTTTATGCCCTCTTCTAAGAGGTTAAAAGATATTTTTATAATCTCTTTATTTTGTATTTTTATATTTTTATAATTTGGAATTTTTCTAATTTCCATAGTATTTAATGTTCTATTCGGCTCTAGTATAACTACTCTTGAATCCCTAACATTGCCTAAATACCTTATTACTTCTCCATTTAAAGGATTAAAGATACTATTTTTTTCTATATATATAGAATCTGTTGGCTCTATAGTAGATGCCAATTTTGCTATTTCTTCGCTACTTAATTCTTTTTTTATTAATCCTAATGTAGCAACTATCGTAGCGCCTATATCGGCAGTAGAACTTGCCATACCTTTACCAACAGGTATTTTACTTTTTATTTTTAAAGATATATTCTTACTATCTTCAATAGGTATATTAAACCTTTTAAATACTGCTTCTATAGCCTTTCTAGACTTTGCTGGTCCAATATTTATATTATTCAACTTTTCCTCAACCTCAGCAGTAGAGTATAAATCCACCGCATATGAGCAAAGATATTCATCTCTATCCATTAAACCTTGAACGAACTCACCGCAAGATGCTGGACAAATTCCATAATGTTTCATATTAATCTCCCAATAATTTTTTCATATGCCTTATAAGAAGTTCATTTTCTTTATGAGACTTTATTGCTACCCTTATATATCTATCATCTAATCCGATAAAATTCGAAGCATCTCTTACAAGAATATTTCCTTCTCTTAATAATTCATCTTTTATTTCCTTTGTACCCTTATTATTGAGTCTTATTAATATAAAATTTGTATCTGTATCATATACATATATGCTATTTATAGCTCTTAGCTCAGACAACATAAAATTACGTTCATCTATATAATATTTTTTACTATCCTCTATATATTTCTTATCTTTAAATATATAGTTAGATAAAGTATCTGCAAAAGAATTTATCGTCCAAGGTTCTTTATAGTTATATATTTTTTCTATTATTTCCTCATTACTTGTTAAACCATATCCAAGTCTTGCCCCTGGAAGTCCAAAGAATTTTGTAACAGCTTTAAGTATAAATAAATTTGGATACTTTTCTACATATTTAACTAAGCTGTATTTCTCTTCTTCTTCAACAAATTCCATAAAAGTTTCATCTACTATTAATAGCTTATTATTATCTACTATAATATCTAAAAGCTTTTCTAAGTTTTTAATCTTCCCATTTGGATTGTTAGGATTGCATACGAATAAGCTATCAAACTTATCAAGATTATCTTCTATATTTTCTAAGTCTATTTCAAACTCATTTTTTTTATCTAAGTTTAAATTTATGATTTCTAGATTATTAAGTGTTGCACTTCTTCCATATTCAGAGAATGTAGGATTTAGTATAGCAATCCTTTTATCTATACTTTTCATAAGTAAATAAATTATTTCAGTAGCTCCATTTCCAGGTATTATAAATTCTGGACTTATATTTATATATTCAGATATGTTATTTCTTAGATTTGTATAATTAATGTCTGGGTAACTTCTACTTTCTTGTAATCCCTCTAATATATATTTTTCTAGCCCTTGTATTACTTTTTGGTTTATATTAGAACTAAAATCAATTATATCTTTAGGGTCTTTGCCATATATTCTTGCTATTTGCCCTACATTAGCTCCATGTCCTAAATCCTTCATATATACCCCCTTAGTATAAAAATTTAAAAATTATGGTAAATACAACTATAGAAGTTATTGATGTTGCATACATTATTTTATTTGTTTTTACTATATCATCAACTTCTATCTCCCTATGCTTATCTCCTATAGTTGGTTTGTATACTGCTTTTCCAAAATATATATTTGTTCCACCTAATTGAACTCCTAATGCTCCAGCAAATGCACCTTCTGAATAAGCACAGTTTGGACTCTTGTGATTTGTTCTATCTCTTATAGCTATTTTTAGTGCATTTTTATAATTGTATTTCAATATAAAGCTTCCGATTGCAATTAATATAGGTGATATTCTAGCAGGTATAAAGTTTGCTATATCATCTATTTTAGCTGATGCAAATCCCAAGTCCTTATATTTATCATTTTTATATCCTACTATAGAATCTAAAGTGTTTATTGCCTTATATGCCATTGCTAATGGTGCTCCACCTATAAAAGCATATAGCATAGGTGCTATAATTCCATCTACAGTATTTTCTGCTACTGTTTCTACAGTTGCTCTTATTATCTCCCCTTCATCTAAATGAGCTGTATCTCTTCCAACTATATAAGATACTTGAACTCTTGCTTTTTTTATATCTTTAGTTTTTAATACATCATATATTTTTACTGCTTCATCCTTTAAACATTTAGTAGCTAATGTAGTATAAATTAAGAATGAATTTGATATTAAAAAACCTCCTGGAATCAAGCTACTTAATTTAACTATTGCATATGTAACAAAATAGGTTACTCCAACTGTTATAAACCATAGAATAAATCCACCTATTTTCAATGCTTTATCATTCTTTGCTACTTTTCTTATTTGATCTTCAACTAACTTTATTAGTTTTCCAATAAATCTAACAGGATGAGGAAAAGAATATGGATCCCCTATGATCAAATCAATTATATAACCTATATAAATAGATAATATATTCATGCTAATTCTCTTCCTTTACTAATAAGTTATCTTTGTTTAAGTAATTTTGGTGATTACCTAAAAACTTCTCTATGCAATTTAAGTTGTTGTAGAAATGAGTATGTAAATATGTAGCTAGTGTATTTCCTTTGCTGTATCCACCTTCCCATTCATCAACAATCTTTTCCTCTATTTCTTTCTTAATTATATAAGCACATTCTTCTTCACTCTCAAATATGGAATGGTGGAATTCATGTCCTTTTATTACTTCTCCTACATTTGATAAGATTGTATCTTCTTTAGCGATTCCGTAGCAATATCCAAATCGTCTTAAAGATTTTGTCATTTTGCTAGTTCCTTTTAAAATTCCAACCATATCGTATTCATTTGCATTTTGGTCTATAAGTTTTTCACCTAAATACATTAGCCCACCACATTCAGCATATATTGGAATACCTTTTTCGTGAGCATTTTTTATAGATTCTCTCATAGATTTGTTTAACTCTATTTCTTTATCAAATATTTCAGGAAATCCTCCACCTATATATATATAATCAGCTTTAGGTACTTCTTTATCATTTAGTGGACTAAAGTATTTTATACTTAATCCTAAATATTCGAGAAGCTCTATATTTTCTCTATAGTAGAAGTTAAACCCTTTATCATAAGCTATAGCTATAGTCTTATTTTCTAATCTATTTTTTTCTATAAAATCTTTTATATCAAATTTACTTTCAACTTCCTCAGTTTCTGAAATTTCTATTATCCTATCTATATCTATGTACTTTTCTATTTCATCTGCTAAGTTACTAAATTTTACTTTTAATGATTCTATTTCAACACTTGGTACTAATCCTAGGTGTCTTGATTCTAGCGAAAATTCATTATTTGGTGGGAAATATCCTAAGACTTCTATACTACAATATGTTTCTATAGCTGTTTTTATTATTTCATAGTGCGATTTAGTTTTTACGTTATTAACTATTACACCTTTTATATCAACATTCTTATCAAGCTCTTTATATCCAAGTACTATAGCTGCACTAGATGCTGCCATAGCTTTTCCATCTATAACAAGTATAACTGGAGTTTTTAAAAGTTTTGATGTGTAAGAACTTGTACTATTATCTAAATCTATCCCAATACCATCATATAGACCCATAACACCTTCAACTACTGATATATCTGCATCTTTAGATGCTTCATTAAATACATACTTTATCTTTTCATCATCTAGCATATATGAGTCTAAATTTCTAGAATATCTTCCTGTTATAAAAGTGTGATATGAAGGGTCTATATAGTCTGGTCCAACCTTATAAGGCTGAACCTTCATATTCCTTTTAGTAAGCGCTTGCATTATTCCTAGCGATATAGTGGTTTTACCTACGCCACTATTAGTCCCTGCTATTAAAATCTTTTTCATAAGCTTCACCTAACTATAAAATTTTATTTTCATGTTCTGTCATTATTTCATAAATCTTTTGTATGTCTAAGTGCTCTCTTAATAAATCTGCTAATTTATCGTATTCATTTTGCTTAAATTCATCAAAAGAAGTTACATTGCTTTGTAATTTTTCTAGCCCTTTTTCTTCTCTTATACTATTTAAAAGTTCTCTAGTAAAATCTATTTCGTCAAATATTCCATGAATATATGTACCTACTACATTTCCACTTTTATTTATACCACCTTCTAGATAGCTAACTTCTTCTCCTAGCTTTTTATCGATTAAATTTAGATAAGATACTTCATTTCCAATCTTACTTATTCCCATATGTATTTCATAACCTTTTACTCTTTTATCAGATAAGTTTTTCATATATCCTGAGAGATTTGGTTGTATTATTGCTTCTACTTGAGTAGTTATTTTTTCTTTTTCAAATATAGTTTCTGTATCTAAGAGCCCTATACCATCTATCTCTTCAACTTCTCCTTCTACATGATAAGGATCTTTTATTTTCCTTCCTAACATTTGATATCCACCACAAATACCAAATATTAATTTACCTCTTTTTTGTAGTTCCTTTATTTGTTCCTCTAATCCATTTTCTCTTATATACTTTAGGTCATCTACTGTACTTTTACTTCCTGGAATAATAACTATATCTGGATTACCTAAAGCTTCTCCATATCCTACATATCTAACACTTACATCATCTTGTGTTTCAAATATATTAAAATCTGTAAAGTTAGACATATGAGGGGTTCTTATTATTTCTATGTGTATGTCTCTTTTTCCTTGTACTGCCTTGAATCTAGTTGTAACACTATCTTCATCTTCTATTTTTATATCGCTATAAGGTATAACTCCAAGGACAGGAACATTTATTATTTCCTCTAGCATTTTTATACCTTCTTCTAAAAGTTCCTTTCTTCCTCTAAATTTATTTATTATTACACCTTTAACTCTTCTTCTTTCTTCTTCACTTAGTAACATCATAGTACCTGCAAGTGATGCAAATACACCACCTCTATCTATATCTCCTACTATTATCACTGGTGCATCTGCAATCTCTGCCATACCCATATTAGCTATATCATGCTCTCTTAGGTTTATCTCAGCAGCACTTCCAGCACCTTCCATTACAACGATGTCATAGTTATTACTAAATTCACTGAATATAGTTTTTAATTCTTTAGCTAATTGTGGTTTATGTGTATGATATGCTGAAGATGCCATATCTTCTCTTACTTTGCCTCTAACTATAACTTGGCATCTATGATTTCCAGATGGCTTTAAAAGTATCGGATTCATATCTGCAACCGGATCTATGCCACAAGCTTCGGCTTGGAATACTTGAGCTCTTCCCATTTCAAGACCTTCCTTAGTTATAAAAGAATTTAATGCCATATTTTGAGATTTAAATGGAGCAACGCTATATCCATCTTGTTTAAATATTCTGCATAATCCTGCTGTTAATATACTTTTCCCAACATTTGATGCAGTTCCTTGTAGCATAATCTTTTTGCCCATTGCTCAGTTCTCCTTTCAAAAATTTCAAAATATTAGAAAAAGTCCTAACTCTTATAAGTTAGGACTTTTTTTTATACATTATATATTATAAAAATCTTCACCCCGAGATTTATTTAGTAAAATTAAATTGGGCAGGTATCCTGGCTCGACTTCATACTACTCCTATACCTTCCCATCATATCGACAGTGGTAATTTTAGTTTCGTCCATCTTACAGTAGCGGGGGCTGCAAAGGATTTTCACCTTTTTCCCTATTAATCTCGAAAGAACCTAATTCAATCTAATATTCTATTTTAATCTGTTGTGCTAGTTAATCTCTACACATATTGAAAATGCTATACAGCATTTTTTAATAATTCACTTTTATATAATCAACCCTAGTAATTTCAATGAATAAATTTAACTAGCACAACGAGTTATTTTAGTAACTATATAAAGCTAGTATTATTCATAGTAGCTATAACTGTAAATCCATCTTGTATTTCTAAAATTGTTACTGATCCATTATCAATTTTAAAATTCCAGTGATACTTATAACTATTTGATATTAAATAGGTTATTATATTTCTTATTGTTCCTCCATGAGAACAAATAAGAATCGTTTGATTATCATTATTAGATATAATATTATCTAATTCTGTACAAACTCTATTATATGACTCTATTAAACTCTCTCCATTAGGATATTTATACTCATATCCTTTTTTTATCATATCTTGAAATTCTTCAGGATATATATTTTCTATATCTTTAAAAGTTAATCCTTCAAAATCTCCAAAACTTATTTCTTTTAAACTTTCTTTTTCTATAATTTCTATAGATTTTAATTTAGATAATTTTTTTACAGTATCTTTAGTTCTAGAAGATGTTGTAGTATAAATTTTATCTATCTCAAAATCCTTTAAGTAATTTGTAATCTTTTCTATTTGCTCTTTTCCTTCTTCACTTACAGAGCTATCTATATGTCCTGATAATCTACTTCTTTGATTATCTACTGTTAGAGCATGTCTAACTAATATTAATTTTACCATATTTTACCTCGTTGAAGGCTATATTAATAATAAATATATACAAAATAAATATATAAGTTCTCCAAGTTCTATAGTACAACCTAATATATCACCCGTTACTCCATCAATTTTTTTGTATATATGTCTTTTAAATAAATTATTAAATATAAATAATACAATAATCATACTTATTAACATTATTACTTCAAAATTTGAAGCTAAAAATATTAATTTTGATATTCCTAGTATTAATACTATTGTATATAATATAGAAATAGTAAACATTGATGTACTTGCTTTTCCTATAAATAAATTCCCCATTCCATTTTCTCTAGGAGTTACTGTTTTATACATCATAACAATTACTCCAAGTCTTGCTACTACAGGCATGAATATTATAGTCCAAAATAAATTATTATTTATAATACTATATATTAGCCCTATTTTTAATAATATTAAAAACATAATAGCTAAAAGAGAATTTGTACCTAATCTAGAATCTTTCATAATTTCTAGCATTCTTTCTTTGTCTCTATAACTATATATAGCATCAAAAGTATCTCCTAATCCATCTATATGTAGTCCACCTGTTAATATAACTAATGCTAATGTTACTATTATTGATGTTATAAATGAATCAAAAAATATACCAGCTACTAATCCGATAATATATATTAATACTCCTAGTACCAATCCAACTAATGGAAAATATGTTATGGTTTTATGAAATTCTTCATCAAATCCAGTATCTATATTTATTGGTATTCTAGTCATAAATTGAAGTATAGAAATAAATCTTTTCATAATCTACCCCTTTATCTTCATAGGAATTCCACTTACCACAAAATATACCTCATCACTATGAGCTGCTATTTGTTGATTTATTCTTCCTATAATATCTGTATATATTCTAGTTAATTTATTTATAGAAACTCCACCTAATCCTAATTCATTTGTAACTATTAAAAAATATAAATTAGTCTTTTTTATTTCTATAAGTAATTTTTCAACTTGTTCTTTTATATATTTTTCTAATTCATTTATTTCATATTGTGTTGATTTATCTATATCTATTTCGTATGTAAACATTAAGTTATTAACTAGTAAAGTAACACAATCAAGTATTACTGTTTTATGTTCTTTTGAAATATCATTTATTATAGTATATATATCTTTATATATTTCATAGGTTTTCCAATTTTGTGGTCTACTTTCTTTATGCTTTTTAACTCTCTCTTTCATTTCATCATCAAATGGAATTGATGTTGCTATATAAGCTGTATTATTATTTTGATCTTTACATAGCTTCTCTGCAAAATTACTTTTTCCAGATCTTGCTCCACCTGTTACTAATATAACTTTGCTCATTTCATTCTCCTAACTGAAGTACTATCTACCCATATCTACTTCATCAAATGTAGCCATATTTTCATATGTGTAGTTTGATGCCTCTATTATATTAAATGCAAGAGCTGCTCCACTACCTTCTCCTAACCTCATTCCCATATTTAGAATTGGTTCTAAGCTTAATATGTTTAAAGCTCTCTGTGTTCCTGGCTCTGCCGATGAGTGTGATGCTATCATATATTCTCTAGTTTTTGGATTGATTTTATATGCAAGTAATGCAGCTGCATAAGATATAAACCCATCTAAAACCACAGGTATTCTATTAGCACTGCATCCTAGTATAACTCCAGCCATACCACCAATTTCAAATCCACCCACCTTTGATAATATATCTATTGCATCTTCTGGGTTTGGTTTATTTAATTCTATAGACTTTCTTATTGTATCTGCCTTAAATTTAACTCTTTCTTTTTTTAATCCTGCTCCAATGCCAGTTACATCCTCTGGATCACAATTATCTATTACAGATATTATCGCACTACTTGGTGTAGTATTACATATACCCATTTCTCCAATACCTATTAAGTTATATCCTTTTTTTATAGACTCCTCAGCCATTTCAATTCCTATTTCTAAACATCTAATAGCCTCTTCTCTTGTCATAGCTGGACCTTTTGCCATATTTGATGTTCCTTTTCTTATTTTATAGTTAAGTACACCTTCTAATTCATGGTCACAGTTTACACCAATATCTACAGCTACCACATCAGCTCCTACAAACTTACTTATTACGCCAACTCCACATATTCCTTTTGTAAAGTTTGGTAATTGCATATATGTTATACTTTGAGGATCTGGTGCTACACCTTCTTCATAAACTCCATGATCTGCTCCAAAAGCTATAACTACTTTTTTAGAAGTATCAAAATATTTACTTTTATGTATTCCTGCTAATTGCATACAAATATCTTCCATCTTACCAAGACTACCTTGAGGCTTTATTAATCTATCTAGCCTTTTTTTAGCTTCTTCAATATAAGTCTTATCTAAAGAGTCTATACTATTTACTGTACTTTCTAATATACTCATTTTCATCCCACCTTAGCATATTAATTAAAGCGACTATCTAAAATAAACTTCTTGATGTAACTTCTATCAGAATATAGCTATAACTCTATTTTTAGACAGCCCATTAAATTTTAATTATATATTATGAGCAACTTTTAAAGCTTCATAACTTGCATTTATTGTATATTCTATATCTTCATCTGTATGTGCATTTGATAAGAACATAGCTTCAAATTGAGTTGGAGCTAATAATACTCCTCTTTTTATTAATTCTTCAAAATATTTATTAAATTTAGGAACATCACAGTTTTTAACATCATCATAGTTATTTATAGGTCCTTTTGCAAAGAATAAACAAACTAATGAACCTGCTCTATTTACTGTATAATCTAATCCTAACTTTTCTATATTAGCTTTTAATCCTTCTTCTAATTTTATAGCTTTTCTTTCTAGTTCTTCATATATATTTGGATTGTCTCTTAATATTTCTAAATTCTTTTTACCCATATACATTGCTAGAGGGTTTCCTGATAGTGTACCTGCTTGGTAAACTGGTCCTACTGGAGATACCATACTCATTATTTCCTTAGTACCTCCGTAAGCTCCAACTGGAAGACCTGCCCCTATTATTTTTCCAAAACAAGCCATATCTGGTTTTATTCCAAAGTATCCTACTGAACTATTATAATTTAATCTAAAACCAGTTATTACTTCATCAAATATTAAAACAGTTCCATATTCCTTAGTTATCTCTCTTAATAGTTGTAAGAACTCTTTTGTTCCTGGAACAACTCCCATGTTTCCTGCTACTGTTTCAACTATTACAGCTGCAATCTCATGACCTTGCTCTTTGAATATATTTTTTACTTCATCTAAGTCATTATATCTACATACTAAAGTATCTTTTACAACATCTGATGGTACACCAGGACTTGTCGGAACTCCATATGTTATTGTCCCTGAACCAGATTTAACTAATAGTGCATCTGAATGTCCATGATAACATCCTTCAAACTTTAATATTTTATTTCTATTTGTATATGCTCTAGCTACTCTTAATGCACTCATAGTAGCTTCTGTTCCTGAGTTCACCATACGAACTTGGTCTATTGCAGGATAAGCTTCCACTACTAATTTAGCCATTTCAACTTCTATTGCAGTTGGGACTCCATAGCTTGTGCCCCTATATACAACTTCTTCTATACCTTCTACTATTTCCTTTGGACTATGACCTAACATAAGCGGTCCCCAAGAACAAATATAATCTATGTACTCATTACCATCTACATCATATATTCTACTTCCATGAGCTCTTTCTATAAATATTGGGTCTAATCCAACTGATTTAAAAGCTCTTACTGGACTGTTGACCCCCCCTGGTATGTATTTAGTTGCTTCTTCATATATCTTTAGTGATTTTTCATTTTTCATCTATATGTCCTCCTAAATTCTAAAGTTCAAACAACTCTTCAACTAACTTTATATACTCTTCTCTCTTACCTTTATCCTTTGTATGCTTTAAATTTATTATCGGTTCTCTTATTAATCTTTTTAATGCAGATGTCAACATCTTATCAATAATTTTTTTATCTCTATTATCAAGGTTAGTTTTTCTGTATATATATTCTAATGTATCTTCTCTTATCTCTAAACATTTATAATTTAATGATTTAATTGTAGGGTCAATCTTAATTGAGTCTAGCCATTCTGTAAATTCTATAATTTTTTCAGATATCATTTCATATCCTATTTGTGCTAGCTCTTTTCTCTTTTTATCACTCTTATCATGAATATCCTTTAAGTTATCTATGTCATATACTTCTATATTCTCTAATTCATTTATCTTAGGGTCTATATCTCTTGGAAGTGCAATATCCATCATAAATATTTTTCTTTGAATCTTAGGCATTTCAGCATATCTTATGACCATATGTGGAGATGCAGTGGCACTGATTACTATGTCAACATCATTCATTACTCTATATCTGTCTTCATATCTTATAGGAACTATATTCTTAATTTCATTTTCTAATTCTATTACTTTTCCGTGACTTCTATTTGATACGTATATTGTGTCTAATTTTTCTTCTTCTAAGTACTTCATTGTAAGTCTATTCATCTTACCAATACCTATAACCAAAGCTTTTTTACCTTTTAAATTTCCAATTTTATTCTGTAAAAATTTTATACTTATGTAACTTATAGATAGAGGCTGATGTGATATTTTTGTAGTGTTTTTTATATCTTTAGCTATATTTACTGCTTCTCTAAATAATTTATTAAATATCTTTTTGCTAGAACCAAGTTGCATGGAGAAATCATGTGCATCTTTTACTTGTCCAAGTATCTGATCTTCACCTAAAACTATAGAATCTAGACCTGATGCTACTTTAAATAGATGTTCTATTGCAGAAGTATGTTTTTTAAAAAATAAATATTCTTTTATTCCTTTTGCATTAAAAAATTCTTCATAAAATTCTTCTACTAATTTAATCTTTTCATCTATATTACTTGACTGGATATAAATTTCACTTCTATTACAAGTAGAAAGTATTACTACTTCTTCTATATCTCTATCTAGGAAATAGTTTATAGCCTCTATCTTTTGTACATCCGTAAAAGAAACATTTTCCCTTATATTGATTGGAGCTAAATTATGATTTACTCCTATAACACCTATATTCATGCCAACCTCCAAGCTAATTAATTATTTGTATTCACTCATATAGTATAGCACTACTATCTCTTCTTTGTAAATTTAACCATATATTTTATAAATTAAATATTTTTTGCATAAAAAAAAGACTATGTGGCTACGTGCTACTCTCCCAGGCAGTTGCCCACCAAGTACCATCGCCGCTAAA
>CALFLM010000099.1 GCA_937880075.1 uncultured Romboutsia sp.
TATACTATAGAGAATAATTAAAATAAAAAATTAAAATGATCTAAAGCTAAAATGGTTAATATTAACTTATAAATTCAATAATATGTTTTAGTTTTATATTGGATTTATACTTTATATGCTTTAAATAAATATTAAAGGGAGTTTTAAGAAATGAATAATATTAAAATAATTTATGACACAATGAATGACTTACCAGAAGATATTAAGGATAAATATGATATAGATATGTTATCTACTACTATAATATTTCAAGGTAAAGAATATAAAGCTGGTGTAGATATAGATAATGATGAATTTTACAAATTACTAAGAGATAATAAAGAGATACCAACGACATCTCAAGTTACATATATGACTTTTAAAGAAACATTTGAAAAGTACCTAAAAGAAGGTAAAAAGGTATTATACATGGCGGGTTCATCAAATGGATCAGGAACTTATCAAAGTGCAGTGCTTGCTAAAAATGATATAGAATCTGACGATATATATATATTTGATACTTACAGCTTATGTATAGGTGGAGGTTTATTAGTTCTTGAAGCCGCTAAAATGGTAGAAGAAGGTTTAGATATAGATACTATAATTAAGAAACTTGAAGAATATAAAGATAAAGTACAAGTATATTTCTCAGTTGACTCATTAGATTATCTGTATAAAGGTGGAAGAATATCTGGAACTAAGGCAGCAGTTGGAACTTTACTTAATATAAAGCCTATACTTAAAATAGAAGATGGATTAGTTAAGCAAAAAACTCAAGTAAGAGGAAGTAAAAAAATAATACCAACACTTATAGAAAAGTTAAAAGAAGAAATTGGAGATGACTTCTCAGATAAAGATGTATATGTTGGATATGGAGATGACTTAGAAACGCATGAAAATTTCGTTGAAAAAATTAAGGAAGAATTATCACCTAAAAATGTATATACATTCCGTATAGGTTCATGTGTTGCATGTCACTCAGGACCTACTGTTCTAGGGTTAGCATGTTTAAATAAATAAGTATAAAAAGGGAGCATATATATGCTCCCTTAAATTTTATATTATAAAATTTATATACTATATATTATGCTAATCTTATTATTTGTAAGCTAGTTTCAAAGCCTAAAAGTGATATTGTTTGATTTGCGAAGAATACGAATAGATCTAATTGTCCACCGTTTGCACCAGTTCTAAATATTGCTCCATTACTTATTGAAGTATCAGCTACTTGAGCAGATGCAATCGAAGCGTTTATTCTTAATCCATTAAGTCTTAAGCCTATAGCATAAGGAATACCTGTTTCTGATGTTGCTGTAAATCTAACGAAGAATGTCATATTAGCACCTAAGTTTATAGTACTATTTCCATTAGTAAATGTTATAGCACCAGAAGGACTGTTAATTAAGCTAGAATCAAATGGTATCGTATTGCCTTGGCTAATAGCTGCTGTATTAGTTATCCTAAATATATCAGCATTGTCAGCAACAACATTTGGACCAGTAGGACCAGTAGGACCAGTAGGGCCAGTAGGGCCAGTAGGGCCAGTAGGACCAGTAGGACCAGTAGGACCAGTAGGACCAGTAGGGCCAGTAGGACCAGTAGGACCAGTAGGGCCAGTAGGACCAGTAGGGCCAGTAACACCTATAGGGCCAATAGGACCTTGAGGGCCAGTAGGGCCAGTAGGACCAGTAGGACCAGTAGGGCCAGTAGGACCAGTAGGTCCTATACAACATCTACAGTGATTATCGCAGCAATCATTACAATGATTGTTACATTTACAACAGTCATCACAATGATTGTTGCATTTACAACAATCGTTAGAATGTTTATTAGATTTTCGAGTATCGACATATTTATAAGAAGCCAAAATAGTTTCCTCCTTTAAAAGAAAATATATAGGTATAGTCAATATTTATAAGATATTAACTATACTTATATATATTCTTTTGTGTAAAAAAATGTTACAAAAATAAACAAAAAAGAGAATCTATTCTGTTATTGTGGTTAAATTTGTTATATAAACTTAAAATTTTATTCAATAATTTAGTCTTAAAGAACAGAATATAAATAATAAAAGAGACTATTACAATCTTCCAATATAGATGAATTTTGTTCTTAATTATATATATGAATAAGATAGAATAGGGTTAAATGTTTAATTGAAATATATAATGTAAAATAAAAAAGCATCAAAAATAAAAATTTAACTTTTATAAAACTAGAAAATATATAATTAGGTTTTGTATAGAGAAAGTTATAAATATTGTAAATAATTAATATAAATAAACAAATTGATTATAAAGGGGGTGATATTTTGGAAAGTCGAGCAAATTATTCTTATGTAGCACAAGTAAACATATGCAAAACTAGTGAATTCTTTAAATACAATATAACTTATACAGTTTTAAAGTTATATGATAAATATGTATATCATGATATGTATGATAGACAGATAATTATTAATATAAATAACGAAATATATAAAGATGTTATGGAATTTAAAAATAATGTAAAAAAACAAGCCATAGCGTATAAAAAGCTATATACAGAAGAATTGTCAAAATCTAATGAAGACTATGTCAAATATCAATATGAAGTTTATATAAATAATGAAGTAACATATGACAGAAATAATATTATAAGTATAGTAATGACAAAATATGAATTCACCGGTGGTGCCCATGGTATGACTTATTTAGATACTTATAATTATAATTTATTAACAGGAGATAGACTGACATTAAAGGATATGTTTAAACCAGGTGTTGATTATGAGGAAATAGTTAACAACTTTATAACAGAAGAAATAAATAATAATCCAGAGATTTATTTTAAAGGTGATGAGGGATTTAAAGGAATTAGTGAAAATCAACCTTTTTATATCGATGAGGATGGTATAGTTATATATTTTGGATTATATGAAATAGCTCCATATTATGTAGGTATACCTAAATTTAAATTGAAATTTGATGAATTTAATAAATACTTAAATTATAATTAAATTTATGATAAACTATATGTATAGATTAGATACTAAGGGGTACGTATTATGATAAAATTAATAGCATCGGATATGGATGGAACATTACTTAATTCAAATAAACATTTAAGTCCAAGTATACATGGTGTTTTAAAAAAGCTTAAGGATAAAGATATAATATTTGTAGCAATAAGTGGAAGAGATATATTTTCTCTTAAGGAAATATTTAAAGATATTAAAGAAGATATAGTATATGCATCAAACAATGGTAACTATATAACTTATAAAGATGAAGTTATATTTGAAAATTATATAGAAAATAATATGGTAGGTAAAGTAGCTAAAATAATAAGAAAAAAAGCTAAACATAACACTATATATTGTGCTAAAGATACTATATATAGTGAGAGTATAATACCAGGTATAGTAGGCAGAAAGTGGAATCTTAAGGTAAAATATGTTAGAGATATTACAAAAGTAGAAGATAAAATATTAAAAATAACTACTTTTGGTAATGAAAAGATTATAAATAGAGCACTAGAAGCTGTAAATGAATTAAATGATAAGCTTATGATAGCTAAATCGGGAAGTACTTGCTTTGATATGTGTAGGTTAGGTGGAACTAAAAAGCAAGGAATAAATATACTTCAAGAGATATTTAACGTGGGATATAATGAGACTATGGTATTTGGAGATCATATGAATGATTTAGAAATGATGAGTAGTGCTTATTATAGCTATGCTATGGAAAATGCAGAAGAAAAGGTTAAAAGAAATGCAAGATTTATAGCGGAAACTAATGATGATGATGGAGTTATTAAGGTAATCAAAGAAGTTGTATTTTGTGAAGAAAAATTAAATAGTTATAGTATTTAAAAAGTCTAGAATTATTGTCTAGACTTTTTAAATGTCATGATTATGGTTTAATAGTACAATAAATATAAATAAAAATAGCAGTATTAGGTATAATCCATTATAAAAATTAGATAACACATTGTATCTAGTCAAAATTATATACATACAGGATAAAAGAATCGTAGCTAAGTTGTATTTATTAAGTTTTTTCAGAAAAATCACCTCACCATTTTACAATACATTATATTTAATAAATGGAAAGAATGATTATATTAATTATTATTTATATATTAAGCTTTAAGCTATTCTCTTTAAGATAATTTCTTTTTTCCTTATAGTTTGGAAATATAGTACTTACAAGGGACCAATACTCCTTTGAATGATTCATATGTTTAAGATGGCATAGTTCATGCACTAAAACGTAATCTATAATATCTAAAGGAGCTAAGAGTATTTTCCAATTTATATATATATTTCCTTTAGATGAGCAAGTACCCCAAGAAGTTTTTTGTTCTTTTAAAGTTATAGATTCAGGATATAGGCTTAACTTCTTAGAGTATATAGATATCCTTTCTTTTATTAATTTGCTTCCTTCAGTTAGATACCAATTTACAAGAAGCTCTCTTAATTTAATATATTGATCATTACTAGATATATTATATGGAACTTTAGCTATAAATTTATCTTCCTTAAAAATTAGAGCGCATTTTAATATACTTTTTTCCTTATACACATTTAAGGTATAGTAATTACCAAGATAAGGAATTTTATCTCCATCTACAAGTAAAATAGGAGGATTTTCAGATTCTTTATTTTTAAACTCATTTAGTTTATTTAAAATCCATCTACTTTTAGACACAACCAAATCATGTATAAATTTATTATTAACAGATTTAGGTGAAACAATAGTCACAGTATTTGGATGCTTTACTTTTATTGTTATATTTTTTACATTTGATTTTTTATTTATAGAGTAATTTATTGTAGTATTTTCAATATTGATTTTATACAAAATGACTTCCTCCTACATAATTTAATTATGTTTTTAGCTATGAAGTTTATTATACTAAAAAGTATTTGTAAAATATAGCATATAAAACACTAAAATATAATTTATTAAAAATCTTATAATTTTAAAAATTTATTTGAAAAATATCCTTTTTGTCAATAAATAATAATATTACAATAGATACTAATAATATAAATGTAGCTACAATTCCAGCCTCAGGACCAAATATCCCACCAGTAATAGAGTCATTTCCAACTAAATTTAAATCTATTAAACTTCCAACAGAAACATCTATACCACTGACTTCAAATCCAAATAAATTTCCTTGAGCAAAGTTCCAAGCAGTATGCATACCACAAACAGCCCATAAATCATTAGTCTTTATAACATAAAGGCCGTAAAAAAGTCCAACAAGTATAATATTTATAACAGCTATGTAGTTTATATTAGGATTAGTTAAATGCATAAGTCCAAATAGAGTAGATGAGATTAATAATCCAACTCCTATATTGTACTTAGTACTTAAAATATTTAGAAGCCATCCTCTTGTTACAATTTCTTCTGTAGCACCCTGGATAATCCATCCAAATAAAATAACTAAAACACTAGATATAGCAGAAACTCCAACAGGTTGAATAGGATTTTTCTCTATAGTTATATATCCAAAGGGTAAAAGTATCAACACTATAATACTCATCATGGCTAAACCTATTAAAAAACCAAGTGAATATTTTTTTAGCCAATTATTTTTATTAAATCCAATAGATGATAGACTCCTTTTTTCTATAACCTTTACTCTAAAAAACACTAATAAAGATATAGTTGCAAAGCTAAGTAAGTTAATCAATAGTAGTAATAAATCTTGATTATAATAAAATAATGGAAGTTTTAATAAGATAATGTATAAAGGTATTGTTAAAATCCCTCCAATGAGAGACCCTCCATACATAAATATTAATGATAAAATTATGGCCCATATAAAATTAGGGTATTTTTTTTGCGAAACCATATTATTTCTCCAATCTTAGTATTTGTTTTACAATATAATTGTAAATAAAGTTTATAAAATATTCTACCTATATCTATTATTAAATTAGAACATTATTAAAGTTTTATTAATATAACTTGTTATGCTAGTTAAATTTTTACAATAATAAAACATAAACAAATATACTACCCTAATATTATCACCGTTAATCTTAATGCGAATTGCTATATATTGGAGTTTAACAATTATTATTTTTAAAAATTAGAAAATTTAACTTATTTATTTAAAATTTTTTTATTATTAAGCATATTTGGTATAACTTATAAGCAAAATATATAAGACTAATCTTTAAAGGAGAATTAAATTATATGAAAAAAGTATTTGCTATTATTTTATTATTAATGATTATATTTACTTCAAGTAATACGGCAATAGCAATTCAGCCATCTCATTATACAAATATATTTTCACAAGGGCAGTATTTAGTAAGTGAAAAAAATGGAAGTCTCAAACCTGGTAAGTATGAATTTTCATTAATTACTCCTAATGTTGTCTCTTATGTTTATATTATCGATAAAAATAATATAGAGAGATTTTCTAAGAGATTTAATTCAGAAGATATTAAAGGCAAAGGAAAAAATGATGTTTCTTTATTTACAGGAGGAACTTTACTAGAAGGAGATACTGTAATTATTTATGGAAAGGGAGAAATGTATTTTAATCTAATAGAAAATCAAAATAAAGCTAACAGACAGAATTAAAAATTATACCATTACAAATTAAAACAATTAATCCGTATTAAAAATAAGCTATTCAATTAGAGTAGCTTATTTTTTGTGATATAATTAAATTAAGAAAACTTAAAAATTAAGGGGCGATAGAATGGGGATTTATTTAGATAATGCAGCAACATCATATCCAAAACCTAATCAAGTAGCAAAATCTATGTATGAATTTATGATAAATAACGGGACGAGTTCAGGAAGAGGGTCCTATAAAATGGCAATGAAATCAGATTTTTTAGTATATGAAACAAGAAAATTAATAGGGGAATTATTTAACTTTAAAAATCCTAAAAATGTAATATTTACATCAAATATTACAGAGTCCATAAACTTAGCACTAAGAGGAATTCTTAAGGAACATGACCATGTAGTTACAAGTAGTTTAGAGCATAATGCAGTTTGGAGATGTTTAAAAACATTAGAAAAAGAAATAAATATAGAAATAACTAAGGTAAGTGCAGATGAATATGGATATACAAATCCAATTGATGTTAGAAATAGTATAAAAGAAAATACAAAGCTTATAGTATTTACTCATGCATCAAATGTATTAGGAACTATACAACCTATTAAGGAAATAGGAGAAATTGCAAAAA
Source organism: uncultured Romboutsia sp. (assembly GCA_937880075.1). GTDB lineage: Bacteria > Bacillota > Clostridia > Peptostreptococcales > Peptostreptococcaceae > Romboutsia. The sequence goes on from CALFLM010000099.1 coordinate 7,193, forward strand.
AAAATAGTATATTATTTTTAGTTGATACAGCTCAAACAGCAGGAGTTTTAGACATAGATATAAAAGAAAATAATATAGATTTATTAGCATTTACAGGTCATAAAAGTTTATTTGGTCCTATGGGGACAGGTGGACTTATTGTAAACTGTGATTATGATATAAATCCACTTAAAGTAGGTGGAACAGGTGGAGATTCAAAATATGAATATCAACCTAATTATTATCCTAATAAATTAGAAACGGGAACTTTAAATGTAAGTGGTATAGTTGGATTAAGGGAAGCTATAAAATTCATCAATGGTGAAACTATAGAAAAAATACATAAAAAAGAAAAAGAATTAACTTCTTATTTGCTAAAAAAATTAAAAGAAGTACAAAATATCAAAATTTATGGTCCACAAAAAGAAAATGATATTGTTGGAGTTGTGTCTTTTAATATAGATAATATAAATGCAGAAGAAGTAGTTTATAACCTTGATATGAAACATAATATAATGGTCAGAGCTGGTCTTCATTGCTCACCAAATGCGCATGAACTTATAGGAACAAAAGATATAGGAACTGTAAGAATTGGTATTGGGTATTTTAATGAATTTGATGATATAGATAAGTTGGTTTATGCATTAAATGATATACAAAATAGTTAAGGGGGAATTAGTTTGTATTTAGAAAGTATTGATTTAAGTTTTATTCAACCATGTACAACAGATTCAAAAAGAATAAGAATAATGTCTAATTTAAATAAGAATATAAGTGATATATTTCCTTATTTAAATTCCTATATAAAAACAGGAATATATAATAAAAAAGCAAATACTTTTGTGTTTAATAAGGAGCATATAATTATAACTATGTTTGAAGATAGTATAAATGTTGCAAAATTATTAAATGAAACAGAAGCATTTGAAATTTTAGATTATTTAAAGAATTTAATAAATGAGGTAGATAAAAATAGAGATAAAATAACTCCTAATTATGAAATTATAAAGCTTAAAAGCCCAATAGAGATTTATACATATTTACCAAAATTAAATTGTAAAAAATGTGGATGTGAAACTTGTTTAGCTTTTTCTATGAAGTTTGTAAAAGGCGAGACCAGTATAAATAAATGCCTTCATTTAAAAGAAAAAGGAAATGAAAAAAACTTAGAAAAATTAAAAGCTTATGAAGAGATTGTAATTAGTGTTACAGATTAAATAATATACTCGAACGTTAAATATAATGCGTAATACTATATAAATAGAGGAATGAATTTTTATATTTCATCCCTCTATTTTATTATTATTTTATACACAAAGGATTTATGGTTTATTTTGTTTATAGATATATTAAAACTTAAATTTATAAACTCTAAAAAAGGATTATTTTCTAAGTATAGTATAAGCGAAAGAGTAGTATAAAAAAGTTTAAAAATTATAAAATATCAATATTATAAATCAAATACTAGAAAATTATTTTAAAGAATTAAAAAAGACTAAATTATGGAGGCGAAAATAAGTTAGTTATCATATAATAAATAGAATTTATATAATATGTTAAATGGAGGAGATATATATTAATACTTTAAGTCTTTGTATGATTGTCAAAAATGAAGAGGATGTAATTGGACGTTGCTTAGAATGTGTAGGTGACATATTTGATGAAATAATAGTTGTTGATACAGGTTCAGAAGATAATACAAAAGAGATTGTAAAAAAATATACTAAAGACTTATATTATTTTAAATGGATAGAAGATTTTTCAGCAGCAAGAAATTTCGCATTTTCTAAAGCCACAAAAGATTATATTATGTGGCTAGATGCAGATGATATAATTTTAGATCAAGATAAAGAAAAGATAAAAGAACTAAAAATGAATATGGATGAATCTATAGATATGGTAATGATGAAATATAATACATCATTTGATAATGACGGAAATGTTACATTTTCATATTATAGAGAAAGAATTTTTAAAAGAAGTAAAAATTTTAAATGGATAGGTGAAATTCATGAAGTAATACCTTTAGAAGGTAATATAATATATTCTGATGCGGCAATATCTCATAAGAAGTTAAAGACCAATGATCCAAAAAGAAATTTAAGAATATTTGAAAATATGATATCTAATGGGAAAGAGTTAGACCCAAGACAACAATTTTACTATGCTAGAGAACTTTATTATAATAAAAGGTATGAAGATGCAATAAATACTTTTAATAATTTCTTAGATTCTGGTAAAGGATGGATAGAAAACTGTATAAATGCATGTCAGGATTTATCATATTGTTACTATGCTATTGGTGAGAGTAAAAAGGCTCTTAATGCTTGTTTTAGAAGTTTTGAGTTTGATGAACCAAGAGCTGAAATATGCTGTGATATAGGAAAATATTTTTTAGATAAAGAACAATATAATCAGGCTATATTCTGGTATGAATTAGCGTTAACTCGAAAAATAAATGAATCTTCAGGTGGGTTTATATTATTAGATTGTTATAACTTTATTCCATATATACAACTTTGTTTATGTTATTTTAGACTTGGAGATATAAAAAAATCAAAAGAATACAATGATAAAGCAGCTTCTATAAAACCAAGTGATCCTTCTGTTATATATAATAACAAATACTTTGCGAGTATATAAGTTTAGCTAACAAGATTAAGTATTTTACTTAATCTTGTTAGCTATTTTTATTACTAAGTATGTGTATTTGAAAATAAAATTGTAGGTAAAACTTAAATATCTAAATTAAGCTAAAATTTCCTTTTGTTAATTATTAACCATATTTTTAATCCATTTAAATGATTTAAATCTTTTAATCATAAATAAAAGTTTTATAACTTCCTCAACTGTAGCGAACATAACTACAAAATATACAGGTAACTTAAGAACAAAGGTAGCAAAAGCAGCTAATGGTATACCTATTAACCATAAAGTAAATCCTTGTAATATAGAACCATAAGTAGTATCTCCACCACCTCTTAATATTCCAACTATCATAACAGCATTATAAACTTTAAATACCATAACAAGTGCATAAATATATAAGATATAGTGTGAAGCCATTTTAACTTCAGGTGATACATTAAAGAATGAAACTATAGGTTTAGCTAAAAGTGCAAGTAATAGTGCTAATACAATAGAAATTTTAATAGATAATGATGAAATCTTTTTAGAAGCTGAGATTGCCTCATTTTCTCTATTAGCACCTATTTCATTACCTATGATAACAACAGCAGCATTAGCAAGACCAAATGAAACTATCATAAATAAATTCATTACAGTAGAACATATTTGAATAGATGCAGCAGCACTAGTACCGATGCTTGCATATATTGCAGTATAAGTTATATTACCAAATGCCCAGCAAGATTCATTTAAAAAGATAGGTAAAGTGATTTTATTAAGTGTTGTAGATATTGATTTAGGTAATTCTAACATATCCTTAAATCTTAATTTTAATACATCAACTTTAATATAAACTATACCAACAACTATTATAAATTCAACTATTCTAGCTATTAAAGTAGCTATGGCAGCACCTTTTATTCCCATCTTAGGAGAACCAAATAAACCAAATATTAATATAGCATTTAAAATTCCATTAACTATAAGTCCGATAAAGCTTCCCCACATAGGAAGTTTAGTATTACCTATACTTCTAAGTCCAGAAGCAAAAGTAAATGTAATTGAAGTAAATAAATAGCTGATTACAACTATTTTTAAATAATCAATACCGATATTAATAACAGTAGGGTCATTACTGAATATAGACATTATTTTGCCTGGTATTGAAAGTCCTAAAATCATAAATCCAAGAGTTAAAATAAAATTATAAAATAATGATCTAGATAAAGTCCTTTTTATATTAATTGTGTCCTCCTTACCCCATAGTTGAGCTATTAAAACTCCAGAACCTATCGGTATAGAATTGGCAAGAAGTGAATATAAGAAATAATATTGGTTTGCTATACCTACTGATGCAAGTTCTAATTCTCCAACTTTACCTATCATCATGGTATCAAGCATGTTAAGTGATGATGTTATTAGGTTTTGGATTACTATTGGCAGAGCGATTATAAATAATCGCCTATAAAAATCATTGTCTTTTTTGTAGTTTGATAATGTGTTAGTTATCATATTATGCCTCCTTAGGAAAATGTTTCTATTATAATAAAAAACACCCACTTGTAGGTTTTTTAAGTGGGTGTTCAACACTTGCATAAGAAATTTTTATATAGGAATATTTAGTTTAAATTATGGTTTTTAAAAATTATTTCTAATAAAACCTTTAACATTATATTATTAAAATTTAAATATGTCAACTAATATATAAATAAATCATGTGAAATTTTGAAATAAAAATAAGTGTACGTTAATAAGAAGAAAGTAATGAAAAATACATCATCTTTACAGACAATCATATAGATAATTTTATTGAAATATTATATACTGGATATCAAAATTGTTTATCTTTTGCTACCATTTTAATAAAAGATAAAGCTAATATAAATAGATGTGCACATATTACAGAAAAAGGAAATGAATACAATTTAGAAAAAGTTAAAAGCTATGTAAAAATGCCTTAAGGGTATATCCATAAGGCATTTTATATTTAAAATAAGTTAGATTACAAAAATGTAAGGATAATGTAAGGCCTATGAAATTTAAAATTTCTTAGTTTAATATATAATAACTTTAGAATTTTAATAGGAGGGCTTACAGTATGAAAAAGTTAAATGTATTTCAAATAAAAATTATATTAATAATATTAATGCTTTTAGATCATTTGTTTTTTGCATTTCCACAAATATTTCCTACTTGGGTACATGGATTAACTAGAGGGGTTGCACCTATGTTTGCTTATTTTATGGTTGAAGGTTATTTTTATACTAGAAACAAAATAAAGTATGGGTTAAGATTATTTGTATGGTCAGTATTTATGCAAATTGGAAATATAAATTCAATTTTTTCCTCTAAAGGTATTTTTGTTCATAATAATATATTTTCTACTTTATTTATTGGATATATGACGATATGTATATTTGAATATGCTAATAGAGAGGATGGACTTAAGAAAATTGCATTTATAATTTTAGGGATAATGGTTGCACTAATTGGAGCTATGATAACAGAAGGAGGAAGCTCAGTTATACCATTTACATTAATAACGTATTTCTTTAGAGGAAATCTAAAAAAACAGATAATAGGATATATAGCTATTGCAATATTATTATTTTTAATGTCATTTAACATATACGAAACATTTAATGAAACATTTGAAATGTTAATGTTTAATTCAGATTTTTTACTTATATTAGCAATACCAACTATATTAATGTACAATGGCGAAAGGGGTATGAATAATAATTTTAGTAAATATTTATTTTATATATTTTATCCTCTACATTTATGGTTAATAGCACTAGTTAGTTTTATGATAAGGTAAAAATAAAAAATAGTGAGTAAAATTAATATACTCACTATTTTTTTATAGGTCAGAGTTCTTACTTACAGTAGCTTTAAATGTATAATGACAACGAGGACAAGTTAACTCAATATCCATAGAATTATAGCAACCAGTTGTACCATAGCCAGTATATACATTGCTAATTTTAATTTCTCCAACTGAAGAATCATTTACAATATTTTCTTCAGTTGGTATGTTATTAATAGAAATAAATTCACCACAGTGAGTGCAAGTTAATTGATATTTGTTATTGATTTTCATAGATACAACTCCTTTTATATTTTATAATACTTACTAAGATGTATAATTTTTTATAGCTCACATAAATTCTTTTTATATATGTTTTCACAATTTATTATATGAAAGTATATAAAATAAATACATAATTTAACATTTTTAATAATTAGATGCATTAATACTTAAATAATATCCATTAATTGGATGGAATATAAATATAAAATAACATTAAAATAAATATTTCAATGTGTTATAATGGAATATAGTTTACTTATAATAAGTGAGGTAAATATGTATATAGACTTTCATAATCATATAGACTTTTACAAAGATGAGGAAATAGGTAGTGTAATAGATTGTATAAATTCAAATAAGATAATGACAATAGCATGTTCAATGGATGAGGAAAGTTATTTAAATAACATAGAAATTTCTAAAAAAAGTGATTATATAGTGCCTATATTTGGTATACATCCATGGAGAGTAAAGAATAATATAGACTTAGATAAGTTTGAAGAATACATAAAAAGTACTCTATTAATAGGGGAAATAGGACTAGATTTTCATTGGATAGAAGATAAATGTACATATCCATATCAAATAAAAGTATTTGAATTCTTCTTGCAGTGTGCAAAAAAATATAATAAATATATAAATGTACACACTAAAGGATGCGAAGAGTTAATACTAAATCTACTAAGAAAATACGACTTATCGCCTCAAACTATAATACATTGGTACTCTGGAGATAAAGATACACTAAAAAAATTAATAGATTCAAAATGCTATTTTACAGGAAGTGTTGATTTAGGATATATAAAACACTCTAAAGATATAATAAAAGAAATACCAGTAAATAAATTACTTGCTGAAACTGATGGTCCAACAGCTCTTCAGTGGGTAAATGGAGTTTACGGAATGCCTGATGAAATAAAAAATGTATATGAAAATATATGTGCAATAAAGAAATTAGATATTGAAGAATTTAAATATAATTCTCAAATTACTATTACAAATATTATCAAGAGTAAATAAATTTGTAAAAAATTAGTTGATATTAAAAAAATATCTGATACAATCAAAGTATAAAACATAATATGCAGGGGAGCTAGCTTGCTGAGAGGAGATAATAAATCTCGACCCTTAACCTGATTTGGATAATGCCAACGTAGGGAAAGTATTAATTATATTGTTAATTTATATATGATTATAATAAAGGAGCTATCTCTGTATTTTTAGAATTTTCAGAATTCTATATAGAGGTAAGCTCCTTTCTTTATTATAAATTTAATAAAATAATACACTAAGGTTAAAATAAGATTTATTCTTATTATATAAAAATAAAAAGATAGGAGAAAAAAGATGATAATAGCAGATATTGCAGTAGTACCATTAAGACCTTACAAAGGTGAAGAGGAAATGTATAAAGTAGTAGATGCATGTATAGAAATAATACAAAATAGTGGATTAAATTATGAAATAGGTGCTATGAGCACAACCGTAGAAGGTGAGTTTGATGAGGTATTTGAAATAATAAAAAAAGCACATAAGCTACCTTTTGAATTAGGATGTGAAAGAGTTATAACAACTGTTAGGATAGACGAAAAGTTCGGAGGGCTAACTATAGATGACAAACTTAAAAATCACAGACAAGTTTAAAGACTCTCTTTATCCAATATTAACTTTTCTAGCTATAATAATAGCTTGGCAAGTAGTTGTTGAAGTTAAAGATATTCCACAATATATACTGCCAACACCAATAGATATAATAAAAGTATTTATAACGGATTATAAAAACTTATTTGATAATACATTGGTAACATTGTATGAAACTATTTTAGGATTTATATTAGCTTTATTAGTTGCTCTTACATTAGGAATTATTATGGATTTTGTAAGCGTAATAAGAAAGTGCCTATATCCTATATTAGTTGTTTCTCAAACTATACCAACAATAACTATAGCACCACTTTTAATTATATGGTTTGGGTTTGAAGCATTGCCTAAAATTTTAATGGTTGGTTTAACTTGTTTTTTCCCAATACTTATAAGTTTTGTTGATGGTTTAGAAAATATAGATAAAGATTATTTAAATTTATTTAAAACTATGAAAAGTAGTAAACTACAAACTTTCATACACTTAAAATTACCAATGTCAGTTGATAAGCTATTTTCAGGAATAAAAATATCAGTTACATATATGGTAGTAGCAGCAACAGTTGCAGAGTGGCTTGGTGGAACTAAGGGACTAGGGGTATATATGGTAAGAGCAAAAAGTGCATATGCGCTAGATAAGGTATTTGCATCTACTATAATAGTTGTTGTACTTAGCTTAATATTTGTAGGATTTGTTAACATAGCTAAAAAAATAATTATAAAATACAAATAAGGAGAATGAGATGAAATTAAAAAAAATTGTATCATTAGGGTTAATAAGTATACTTAGCTTAAGTATACTGTCAGGATGTTCTAAAAAAGAAGATAAAAGTGGTGGAAGTTTACAAGATGTAACTATGGTACTAGACTGGACACCAAATACTAACCATACAGGATTATATGTTGCACTTGAAAATGGATATTTTGAGGATGAAGGATTAAATGTAAAAATAGTACAACCTTCAGAAGGTTCAGCTGCAACACTAGTTGCAACGGGAAAAGCTGATTTTGGTATTAGCTATCAAGAAGAGGTTACATACGCCAAAACAAGTAAAGACCCACTTCCAATAAAAGCAATAGCAACAGTAATACAACACAATACTTCAGGTTTTGCATCACCTAAATCTAAAAATATAACTTCTCCTAAGGATTTTGAAGGAAAAACTTACGGTGGATGGGGATCACCATCAGAAGATGCTATACTTGATGCAGTAATGAAAAAGGAAAATAAAGACTTTTCAAAGTTAAAAGTATTAGATATTGGAGAAGATGATTTCTTTACAGCAGTGAATAAAAATGTAGATATGATGTGGATATTTGAAGGATGGACAGGAATAGAAGCTAAACAAAGGGGAATAGAATTAAATTATATACCACTTAGAGACTTAGATGAAAGGTTAGATTATTATACTCCAGTTATAATATCTAATGAAAAGTTATTAAATGAAAATACAGAGTTAGCTAAGAAGTTTTTAAATGCAACATCTAAAGGATATAATTATGCTGTTGAAAATCCAGAAGAAGCAGCAAAGATATTAGTTAAACATGCACCGGAAATAGATGAAAGCTTAGCAATAGAAAGTCAAAAGTACTTAGCTAATGAATATATATATGATGCTAAATATTGGGGGGAGATGAAGGATAGTGTATGGAATAATTATACACAATTTTTAAAGGAATATAATCTAATAGAAAAGGATTTAAAAGCAAGCGATGCATATACAAATGAATTCTTACCACAATAAAGAAAAATTAATTTTAAGTAATGTTAGTAAAAGCTACAACAATACTTTAGTTTTAGAAGATATAAATATAAAAGTAAATGAAGGGGAATTAGTAACAATATTAGGTCCAAGTGGAAGTGGTAAAAGTACTATATTTAACATAATCACAAATCTTACTAAAAAGGACAATGGAAGTGTTTATATAGACGGCAAAATAAGCTATATGCAACAAAAAGATTTATTATTACCATACAAAACTATTATAGATAATGTAAGTTTACCCCTAATATTAAATAAAGAAAATAAGAAAAATGCACAAGAAATTGTTAGACCGTATTTTAAAGAATTTGGGCTTGAAGGATATGAAGATAAATATCCAAGTGAACTTTCAGGTGGGATGAAACAAAGGGCTAACTTTTTAAGAACATTTATAAATAGTAATGATTTAATGTTACTTGATGAACCTTTTGGAGCACTTGACTCTATAACAAAGGCTAAGATGCAAAAATGGCTACTTAATGTTAGAGAAAAGTTTAATTCAACTATAATTCTTATAACTCATGATATAGAAGAAGCTATAACTTTATCTGATAGAATATACTTAATATCAAAAAAGCCATCTAGTATAAAAGCTGAGTTTATTTTAGAAGATAAACATAAATATGAATTTGGAAGTAGTGATTATATAAAATTAAAAAAGGATATAATAAATTTATTGTAATCTAGTGCAAATTAAATGATAGGGATGTTTAAAATAACCAATAGAGTATTTTAAACATCCCTATTTTATTATACACAATAAATATATATTTAATAGATTAGTTTAAATTCTTAATAATAAAATTATGTAAACTATATTATTTATAATAAAAATAGATATATAAATTAATCTTACTATTTAGATAATGTATATTGAATAAGTAAGGATTAAGTTGTATAACTGACAATTACATATTCATTAGTAAGAAATTATTCATTAGGTAAATTAATATAACCTAAATTAATAAAAAGTTAAAGTTAGTATATTATAAGTATGGTTGTTAAACATATTACTAATATAAAAAATATAAAAGAGGTATTTTATGTTTAAAAAAAGACTGACAAGATTATTAATAATAATATTAATAAGTAGCACATTAGTAATAAATGGAGAGAAAAATAAACCATCTAACCTTATACTAGGAGGGAATTATTTAGAAGAACCTAAGATAGAAGAAGATATTAAAGTTGATAATGAAGACGATATCTATAGCTTAGAAAGATTTTTTAGACCTTCAAATAGTAAAATATTAAATTCTAAAAGAAATCTATTAAGTATTAATGATTATGGTAAAAAGCCATCTGATATTAAGCTTAACAAAGAATTATTAAAAACTCCTAAAGACACTATAATAAATTATTTTAGTGTATTAAGAGAAGCAGCAAATCCTTTGGATGATACCCAAACAGGATGTGGTACATTAGGTGATGCTATAGGTCCATATCCTTTAGCTTATAATTTTTTATCTAAATCATATAAAGAGAAAGTATCATATAAAGAATACTTTAAGTCTTTTAAAAATCAATTACACATAAACTTGATTAAGTTAAATGAAGTACCACCGGATAAAAACAGACCTAATGATATAAAGTATTTTGTAGAGCTAGAAGTTATAGAAGGAACAGATAAATCTAAAGGTGTATTTGCATATTATTATGGATATATTTATTTAGAAAATGAAGATGGTGTATATAAAATAAAAGATATGATGTATGCACCCGAAAATTATTTATGTGCTCCTTATCATGGATGGTCATGGGATGCAAAATATCTTGTTGAAATTGAATATGGTGGATGGTGCTCATTAGTAGATGGAGATGTTATTGTAAAAGATGATGGTTATGAAAGAAAAGTTTACTTTAAAGATAAAGATAAGAATGAGTATTATGTACTTTTTTACCAGTTAACCAATGGTGTAGATATAAAAATAGCAGATTATAAAAAAAATAAAGATGGAAAATGGGAACTTATATATATTAATCCTGAAAAGTGCTTAGAAAATAAAAACAATCTATAAGGAACTTATGTATAGGACATATTTAAATAAATGACCTAAAACTATGAATGACAGTAGAAGTTATATTTAACGAAGGTATTATGGAAGGTAGTCAAGTAAAATGAAGAGCTAATGTTATCAAAGTTATTAATGAATAAAAATTTTAAAAAGTCCCAAATAGGGGCTTTTTTACGTTGAGGTAAATATAAAAAATATAATGCTATAAGAGTAATCATAAAATAAAATCATAAAATTATAATTAATAGTACTTAGTTAAACATATTATGTATTAGTAATAAATAATATAAAACAATAAACTTTATTAAATGTATAAGATTTTAAGGGAGTGTGGGTAATGGAATATATTGAAGGTTTTGCTAATAACAAAGGAGTAAATATATACTATATAGATAACGGAGTAAAATACTCAAAGAAAACACCACTATTAATATGCCCTGGATTAGCCGAATGTGCAAAGGATTATATAAAACTTATAAATAAAATAACTGATAGAAGGTGTGTAGCATTATCTTTTAGAGGAAGGGGTATAAGCGATTCTCCAAATACTGGATATACATTAGAAGATCATATAGAAGATATAAAGGTAGTGATAAAAAAATTGAATTTAAAAGAGTTTTGTATTTTAGGTATATCAAGAGGTGTATCTTATGAATTAGGTTATTCAGTTTTAAACCCAGATACACTTAAAGGAATTATAATAAGTGAATACCCGCCACAACATAAAGAGATGTCTAATGGATGGGCAGAAGAATTTATAGAAATTTATAATAGTCACTGTGATTCTGTTTCTATAAGTTATGAAGTGTTAAAAAAGATAAAAGAGGAATCAGAGCAAGTTGATTTTAGAGAGGACTTGAAAAGAATTACTTGCCCATCGCTTATATTAAAAGGTAAGTTAGATGATAGTTTATTAAGTAATGAAGATATAGTAGATTATATAAATAATCTAAGCAGTCAAAGTATACTTATTAAAAGGTTTGATAATGTAGGTCATAATATACAAAGTGAAGAGTTTGAACGACTAGCAAAATCAGTTGAGGAATTTTTAATATCTATAGATTAGATAAAAGTTCTAATAAATTGAACAATAATGATTAATTTAAAAGTCTACAATTAATTATAGTAAAAAATTTAGTACTTTTTAAGTTTTATTTAAGTATATTTAATTGACATAAACACAATCTTAAAGATATAATTTATATTTGGGTATTTTTATACAATAAAGTATTATAAAATATATTTGCTATGTATAAATTGTAATCCAATAATTATTTTGAGCTAGAAGAATTTTTTATTTAAAATTAAATAGGCTAGAGGTGAATTATGACAAATGATATGACAAAGGGAAGTCCCTTAAAAATTTTCATACTATTTTCTATACCACTACTTATAGGAAATATATTTCAACAATTATATAGTATGGTCGATACTATAATAGTAGGTAGATTCGTAGGAGTTAATGCTCTAGCAGCAGTAGGTTCTACAGGATCAATGTTTTTTTTAGTAAATGGAATGATACTAGGACTAACAAGCGGGTTCTCCGTATTAGTTTCTCAAAAATTTGGAGCAAAAGATGAAGAAGGAGTAAAAAAAGCAGTAGCTAGTAATATAAAGTTAACAGTAATTTCAACACTAATAATTACAGTAGTTGCATTATTAGTAAAAAATCCATTGCTGTCTATGATGAATACTCCAGATAATATTTTAAATGATGCAAACACATATATAACTATAATATTTGCAGGTATATTTACTCAAACAGCTTATAATATGGCAGCGGGGATATTAAGAGCGTTAGGAGATAGCAAAACTCCATTATATTTTTTAATAATATCATCAATACTTAACATAGTTTTAGATTTAGTATTTATTGTTAACTTTAAAATGGGCGTTGCAGGAGCAGCTTATGCAACAAATATAGCTCAAGGTTTTTCTGCATTATTATGTTTAGCATATAGTTATAAGAAATTTATGGTTTTAAGACTTAATAAAAAAGATTTTAACGTAGAAAAGGATTACTATAAAACACATTTAAAAATTGGGATACCGATGGGATTACAGTTCTCAGTAACAGCGATTGGGGTGATTATAGTTCAAAGTGCTGTAAATGTATTTGGATCAAACATTATAGCATCTTATACAGCATCATCTAAGGCGCTTCAATTAGTTATGCAGCCACTAGTTTCATTTGGAGTTACAATAGCAACTTATGCAGGTCAAAACTTAGGAGCTAAAAACTATGACCGTATAAGATATGGAATGAAAATAATGAACATTATTTCTATAGTAACTAGTATAATAGCGGGAGCTGTTTTAGTGTTCTTTGGAAAGTATTTTGTAATGCTATTTATAGAAAATCCAAGTGATGAAATAATTAGATATGCTCAAGAGGTATTAAATTATTCTGCGGCATTTATGATATTCTTAGGGGCTATATTTATATATAGAAACGTGCTACAAGGTATGGGAGAGTCTTTTGTACCTATGATGGCAGGTATTTATGAGTTAATAGCTAGAAGTTTAGTTGTTTTTATACTACCAAAGTACATTGGATTTGCTGGTATATGCTTAGCAGACCCAATTGCATGGGTAGCAGCAGCTCTTCCTCTAATGTTTACTTATTATAGTAAAATTAAAAAGATAATTCCAGAAAATCAAGAAGGTATTGCTACATAGTAGCAATACCTTTTTTAATATACTAAGGTATTATAAAGTATATATTCTGTGGATAATTTGTAATCTCATAATTGTTTTGAGCAACGTATGTATCTGTATAGGGAGCAAAGATATATCGTTGGCGAAATGAACGAAGTGAATTTACAGCATTAGTAGATAAAGGTGTAGTTTCTGGAGATGCAGTAACTGAAAACTACTCAAAAACATCAACAGATGAAGAAATTCAAAAGATTATGTTATTTATTATACCAGTAATACTAATAATCCTTATGATAAGTACTAGTTCTTGGTTTGAACCATTTTATTTAAAAAAGATAAATAATGAAAATTCGATTTGCTAAGAATTTATAAAACATGGTATTCTTAATATATATAAGTAAGGAGGTTTATAATTGATGATTGAATTAATGATTATATCTAGTTTAGTATTGCTAATTTCAATAACCTCAAGTAAAGTATTGTATAAATTTGGAGTTCCAATACTACTTATTTTTATTGCATTAGGAATGCTATTTGGATCTGATGGTATTGTGGGGATATATTTTTCAGATTATGAATTAACTAAAGAGATAAGTTCAATTGCATTAGTTATTATAATGTTTTATGGGGGATTTGGAACTAATTGGTCAATGGCAAAGCCATCAGCCCTCTCATCTATACTTATGTCAACCTTAGGAGTAATAATAACCGCAACTCTTACCGGATTATTTTCACACCTTGTACTAGGAACTACATTATTAGAAGGATTACTTATAGGAGCGGTAGTGGCATCTACAGATGCTGCATCAGTATTTGCAATATTACGTTCGCAGAAACTAAATTTAAAAGGCTCACTTGCACCTTTATTAGAAGTTGAAAGTGGGAGTAATGATCCAGTTGCTTATATGGCCACATTATCAATATTACTACTTATGGATAATAAAGGGATAGCCACTTTATTACCTATGGTAATAAAACAAATTGTATTTGGATTGTTGATTGGAATTTTACTCGCAAAGTGCACTATATTTTTTATAAAAAGTTTAAAGTTTGAGATAAAAGGATTTTATCCGATATTCATATTAGCTATAGCAATATTATCATATTCACTAAGTGAATCTTTAGGTGGTAACGGATACTTAAGTGTTTATATGTCTGGAATAATTCTTGGAAATAGTAACCATATACCTTATAAAAAAAGTTTGTTTCAATTCTTTGATTGTATTTCTTGGATTATGCAAATAGTTTTATTCTTTATGTTAGGTCTGTTATCTTTTCCATCAAAGCTTATTAATATAATAGGTATATCAGTGCCTATTTCTATATTTATGATTCTTGTTGCTAGACCAATAGCTACATTTATAACATTATATCCATTTAAATACTCAATAAAAGAAAAGTTATTTATTTCTTGGGTTGGGTTAAGAGGAGCTGCATCTATAGTTTTTGCTATATATGCAACTACTTATGGTGTTAATATGACGTATGATATTTATCATATTGTTTTTTTCGTAGCATTATTTTCTGTATCAATTCAAGGAACCTTACTTCCTAAAGTTGCCAAAAAACTTGATTTAGTTGATGATAGCACTTTAGTATTAAAAACGTTTAATGATTATGCAAGTGATATAGATAGACAATTAATAGAAGTAAGTGTTACTCCTAAGAGTAGGTTTGTAAATAAGAGTATTGCAGATGCAGATATAGCAGAGGATATTTTAATACTTATGATAAAGCGAAGGGGAAAAACTATAGTACCTAAAGGTGTTACAATTATAGAAGATGGAGATGTATTAGTTATTACTGGAGATAATTTAGATCAGATTTCATTGTAAAATAAAAGAGTACTCTTATTTATTAAGTAAGAGTACTTTTTACGTATCAGGAAATTATAGCATGAAAAGTTTTGTGGATAACCTATGAATATAATTAATAAATACAAAATTATATTTTGAAATGCTTCTTCAATATAGTGGATTAAGCAATGTATGTAGCAAGGATATATAATTGGCAAAATTAAATGTTCGATTACACATCGCTCAATCGAAGCGAAATTTTTATATGTAAAAGTAATAATATAAACACTTAAAAAACAATTATACGTTTATAAATGAGTTGACATAATTAAAAAAAATAGATAAAATATAGTTAACAAAGTCAACTATAATGAATATTATATAAGGTCAGTCGATTTAGAAAGTGGTGAATAAATATGGACGACTTAAATTGGATATATATGATAGAAAAAATGCAAGAAATAAGCTTATTTTCAAGAACGATTATACATCGAGCTACTAAAGAGTATGATATACCAGCACAACATTTGGATTTATTATCACAACTTATAACTCACAAAGAAGGTTTAACCCCAATGTACCTTAGTAAAATTATGGGTGTAAATAAAACAATCATAAGCAGAGTAATAGATAGCTTAAATCAAGGAGGATATGTAGTTAAAACCAAAGATCCGAGAGATAAAAGAAGCTATTTTGTTTCTATTACAGAACTAGGTAGAGAAAAATTAGATAAAATATACAAATATTATTTAAGTCCAATTTATGAACTACGTAGAAAGTTGGGTTATGAAGATTTTTTTGAATTAATGTCTTGTATAGAAAAGGCAAATCAAAAAATGAATCAAGATGAATAGGAGAGTGTATAATGAGCTTTTATCAAGCGATGCAATTAGGGGCAATTAACTTAAAACATTTAATTAAAAATACGCAAGATACAAAGTTAAAACAAAAGTATATAACAGCTTTTATTCTTAAGAACATACTATGTCTTTTATTTTGTATTTTTGTGGTAATATTTTTTAGCACTATTTTTGGTAATGAAAATAGTATAGTAGGGGTTATAACTGCTGTTTCTATACTAACTTTTAGGTTTTCGAATTTAGATTTTGATGTAAAACAATCAGCGTTTACGCTATTTGGTATATTTTGTATACTTATGGTCGGACCATATTTAGCAGGTATATCAACACCAATAGTAAAATTTGTTATAAACTTTATTTCAATAATGACGATAGTTATTTTAGCATGCCATAATGTGTTATTATCCAATCAATCAATATTAGTATTATCATATTTACTTTTATATGGATCTCAAGTTAATGATATAAATGTATATATTAATCGTGTATGTGCATTAGCATTAGGTGGCATTATAGTAACTGGAATTTTTTATATAAAGCAAAGAAAAGTAAAGTTTGAAAATAAATTTTCTGATATCATAAAAGGTGTTAATTTTAGTAATGATAGAACTAAGTGGCAACTAAAGCTTACACTTGCAGTATGTTCAGGTATACTAATAGGTGAATTACTAAATTTACCAAAAACAATATGGATAGGTTTTGCATGTATGTCAATAGTTCATCCACATAAAGATAAAATTGATATTCGTTGTAAAGATAGAATTCCATTTGCTATTTTAGGAGCTTTAATGTATTCTATTTTATATTTTATTTTCCCAAAAGAATCTATAGCATTAATAGGAATGCTAGGTGGAATTATGGCTGGATTCTCTGCAACATATAAATGGCAAACTGCATTTAACGCATTTGGTGGTTTAACTTCAGCAGTGCCAACTTTAGGATTAGAAATAGCTATAACATTTCGTATAGTAAATAATATATTTGGAGCTATGTATGGAAGATTATTTAGCAAGATATTTGATAAAATTGAAGAGAAAATCATAAATAGAAATATAGTTGAAGAAATTACAACAAGTGGCGAAATATAAAATAAAGGTTTATCTGCATTGATCTGTAGATGAACCTTTATTTTTATATAAGCAGAACTTTATGAAATTTTCTAAAATGATTTTTAATCACATTATGGTATTTTTTTATATTTTACTATATACAGAAAATTAATATTAAAATGCTATACTTTCGTTGACATTTAAATATTGAATTTTTGGCAAAATAAAAGAGCATAGACTTTGTCTACGCTCTGAATGTTGTTATTATAGCAACACTTTTTTCTATTGTGATAAGACACAATAAACTAATAAGATATTTTTTTAGGAATTTATTATAAAAATATTAATTATTAATAATTCAAATATATTTTAATACATTTCTTTACATCATTCAACATTTTTCTACAAAAAAATAAAAAGAATATTTTTTCTACAATGCTCTTAAATTTAATTAAATTTCTAATTTTATACTTCCTTTTCCTTTTATTACTATATATCGGAACTTTCTAAAAAACTAAATAATTTCGTTAAAAAATTTTATCTAGCTTACTTGAGTTTATTTCCAATACTTAAAGGAATAATATCATTATACACATCATCATCTATTGCAAAATTATAGTAAATAAATTAGCTAAATTTTATACTTCTTGCATATTTAATTTCAAATATTATAGTAACCATTCTTCAGAATTATTGCTAATAATTTTAATATACTATATTGTTTGGAATTTTATTATTGTAAAACTTAACTAGCACAATGAGTTAATTAAAAACTATTTATACATACTCTTTTTTTATAATTTTTAGCTTTTAAAGAGATATAAATATAAAAAACTAATCATATAAATATTATTGACAAGCAAAATAAATAAGGGGTGATATACTTGGAATTAGTAGTAACAATAATATTTGGGATTTTAGTTATTTACATATTATATTTTTTCTTAAAAGAAAAACAGTACTCAAAGGAATCTGTGCTTGGAAATATAGCATCAACTATAGGTGTACTTGGGACTTTTGTAGGTATATCAATAGGATTATGGAAATTTAACCCAAATGACATAACATCTAGTGTACCACTTTTATTAAGTGGTATGAAAATAGCTTTTGCAACATCTATAATAGGTATGACAGCATCAATACTTATGAAGTACATAGCTTTAAAAAATGAAGACGAAGAAAACATCGATGATATTATGGAATTATTTAATACAATGATAGCTGAAAGTAGAAATGTAAATAGTACACTTATAGAAAATCAAAAGCAAACTGAAAATGTATTAAATAAAGTAAGTGAAATATGGTCTAGTCATCAAGAAAATTTAACCGTAGAATTAAAAAATGAAATACTAAATTTAAATAATAACACTATATCAAAACAAGAAGAGCTTATAGGTGAATTTAAAAAGCTTGGAGAATGTTTTACACTTTTAAATAGTGGAGTAAATAATTTATTAACATGGCAAGAAAATTATAAAGAAACCATAGAAAATACAACTAAAGAATTAGAAACAGTAATACAAGCTATACATAATACAGATGAATCAATAGAGAGTATTTCTAAAAACTCATCACTTATAAAAGAAAATAATGAAAACTTAAGTGAAGTACTTAAGGAAATAAATAAAACGCAAAACGTAATAATAGATTCAAATAAGTCTATAATTGAAATATCAAATGAAGCAAAAGAATCTATACCACAAATAAATGAACATTTCACCAATATAGATAACCGTACAAAAGAAACAACAGCTTATCTACAAACTGCAATTTCTGAAAATATAAATAATATAAAATTATATCTAGAAAAAATAACAGAGGATGTATTAGTAAAAACTACACAATCGATATATGAAAATAATAGACAATTTAAATATGAAATATCAGAACCTATAAGTCAATGTAAAATGTTAATATACAGCTTAAAAGACTTAATACCAGATATAAATGAACATTTATTAAGTACACAAAAAAGATTTAATAAAACATTAATACACTTTAATGAAGAAGTACAAAATTCATTTAAGGAAAATACTTTAGAAATTAATAAACAAGTACAATTATTAAAAGAAACTACAACAAATATAAATAGTACACTAGATGATACTATATCAGACTCTACAAAGAGATTAGAAAATATAACTGTAGCAACTTCAAATCAAATAAAAACTATGGCAGAAGAAATGGAAAAATTATGTGCTAGAAAAATAGAAAAGCTAGATAATACATTAATAGCAGAATTTACAGATGCTCTAAGTTGTTTAGCAGGTCAATTAGTAACTATATCAGAAGGATTTTCAGAGGATTATTATAGATTATTAGATGAATTAAAAGAAGCATTTGCTACAAATGATGTAGTAAGTACGATAGATAGTGTAAGTATCTCAGAGGGAGATAAATAGAGTATGAGTAAACTAGATAAATTTAAAAGAAAAGATAAAAATAGTGATAATGTATGGTCATCAATATCCGATTTAATGTCAGGGCTTATGATAGTTTTTCTATTTACATCAGTTATATTTATGAGCAAAGTAATAGACGAAAATACAAATATAAAAAAACAACAAAAAACTGTAGAAAATATAGTTACAACATATGAGGAAAGTAAAGAAAACATATATGAAGATTTATATAATGAATTTGAAGGGGATATGGATAACTGGCATATGGAAATAGATAAAGATGGGACAATAAGATTTAAAGAGCCAGAAGTATTCTTTGATAAGGGAGAATCAGAACTTAAAACTCAATTTAAAGATATACTTGATTCATTTTTCCCTAGATATATAAATGTAATTTACAAAAATTATAAAGATAAAGTAACAGAAATTAGAATAGAAGGTCATACCTCGAGCGAATGGGAAGAAGGATCAGATACTAAGACTGCTTACTTTAAGAATATGGAACTGTCCCAAGATAGAACTAGAAATGTATTGGAGTATGTTATGAATATGCAAAGCCTTAGTGAATATGAAAATTGGCTAATAGATAATATTACTGCTAACGGTATGAGTTATAGTCATAGAATATACAAAGATAATGTAGAAGATAAAGATGCATCTAGAAGAGTTGAGTTTAGAGTTATAACTAATTCTGAAGAGACTATTAATGAGATTATAGATAATTATAAAAAGTAGATATATTAAGCCCCTATGTCAAAATTAACGACATAGGGTGATTTTTACGTATAAAGAATTTACAATACATTAAAAAATATTGATTATTCAATATAAATTTGAGCAAATAGAAATTTTATAGCTCAAAAGTTTGACCATCTTTATTTATGTCAATTATTTTGTCTTTGTAAGTAGATGAATACTCTGAATTTTTTAAGACTTTAGAAAGAGAGTAAGCTCCACAAAAATGCATTGGAAAAGCAATTTTAGTATTAGTACTTCTCATAAAATAATCAAATCCTAAATAGTACTGATTTCCTTGTCTAGAGTCTAGAGGAAGAAATGCAACATTAATATTTTCTCCCTTTATTTTATCTATGGCACCTTTAAATTTATTTTCAGCAAACTTATTTTCTTCAGGAGTATTCTCACCTTCCCAGTGCCACCAATTTAAATCACCAGCATGATATATTATTTTATCATCAACTTTTACAATAAATGCAACACCTAAATCACTAGACTCAAGAGTTCTAATTTCTAAATCATCTACTAATAATCTCTCATTTATTCCTATAAATTTAGTATTTTGTGATTTAGTAGTTTTAATATCATTTGATAATATATACTCTACATTTGGATGTATTTTTTCTAAATTAAAAATAGATTTATCAAAATGATCATGATGAGAGTGGCTAGAAAATACGTATAGCTTTTTATTTTTATCAAAGCTTGGAAGATTTCCTTTGAAGTAATCAAAAAGTAATATAGTGTTATCAAGTTCAACACTAAAGCTACTATGGTGAATATATGTTATTTTCATATTTAGTCCTTTCTTAATTATATAATTATTATAGTTTTAATTAATTTTATTAATATACTATATAAAATATATTATAACAAAAAATACCTATATAGATAAAAGATTAAATACTAAAAAAACTATATAAGGATTTTTGCATAATATATATGATTTATTACAAAATAGGAATAATATTAATAGTATGTAATAGCAATTTTATTGGAGTCAATTATGAATAAATTAAAGATTTAAAGTTAAAGAATTAACTTATAATTTTAACATATATAATGAGTTTTATATTATTAATATTTAAGCATACATTAATACCTAGTATTTTTAATAAATAATAGCTTTTAATCCATTTATAATTGATGGAGTAATTGTATTTTTAATCAATATACAAATGAAGCTTATAAAGAGAAAAGAAAGATTGGAAAATAGAAGAGTAATAACAAATTTATAGTGTAGTTTAAGTAAATTTAGGGTATTAATAAATTACTTAAATTTAAAACAGGAGAAATACTTAATGAATCAAAATGACAAAATTCTAATAAATGAGTACAGAAATTACTTGATAATGTTAAAAGTGAATACTACTAAAGTTAATATGAATATTAAAAGTATTGATGATATAAAGATATATGAAGAAGAGTGTAAATTTAACTTAAATAAGTTAGAAACTTTAAGTAAAGACCATAAACTATATGAAAAAGATTATGATGATCTTAGAATAGCTATGGGAAAGTTTGCAATTGGACTTAGCAAGTTCCATAAGTTAAAAATAAGTGATAAGGAAAAGTTAAGATTAACTAAATTATTTTTAAATCTTAATGAAAGCTTTGAAGATTTGATGCAAAAAAATATTATTAAAGATGCGTATATATGGAAGTAAGGTAAGTAGTATACTATAAGTATATTATGTTAATGTTAAAAAATCCAATAGAACTTACTATAGCTGTTTCTGCTTTTCTTAATGAGCCGTTAATATCATTAGCTCTTATAATTGGACCACTAATAGAATTGCCTGTACTATTTTTGGTATCTAAAATTTTATTAAATATAAATAATAGAAATACATGTGAAATAATATAAATTGTCATAAAAAAGATTTTGAAATGCTTCGCCCACGCAGTGGCTCAAGCAACGGACGAAGTCGTTGGCGACATGAGCGAAGCGAATTTTTTAGTTTATAATATATAACAATTAATTATCTATTATACAGACTACATCAAAAATGGTCCAATTGCATTAAATAAGTATCCTGTTATAATTATACCAACAGTTACAATTCCTATAAATATAGCTAATAATTTAGGTTTAACAACCTTGTTTAGCATTATCATAGAAGGAAGAGATAAAGCTGTAACACTCATCATAAATGCAAGTACAGTTCCTATAGGTACTCCAGCCACAAATAAGGCCTCTGCTATTGGTATAGTTCCGAATATATCAGCATACATAGGTATACCAACAACTGAAGCTATAATAACAGAAAATGGATTATCATCACCAAGTACTTTAAGTATTAAATCCTGTGGTATCCAGTTGTGTATTAAAGCTCCGATACCCACTCCTATTATTACATACTTATAAACATTTTTTATAATAGCTAGAGTATCTTCTTTTGCATAATTTAATCTTTGTTTTTGATTAAAGTTTTCAGATTCAGCATAAAGATCTTTAGTATGCTCTGTATATGTTTGAATTTCATCTTCTAAGTTAAGCTTACTTATTATAGTTCCGCCAACTACAGCAATTACAAGCCCTAAAACTACATATAAAATAGAAATATTCATACTAAAGAAACCTGCTAATAAAAGTAGTGATGCTAAATCTACCATTGGTGAAGATATTAAAAATGAGAAAGTTACACCTAATGGTAATCCAGCATTACTAAAACCTATAAATATAGGTATACTAGAGCAAGAACAAAAAGGAGTTACTGTTCCTAATAGAGCAGAAACTGTTGCGCCAGATATGCCCTTAAACTTTGTAAGTATTTTTTTAGTTTTTTCAGGAGGGAAGTAACTTTGAATATATGATATTAAAAATATTAAAACACCTAATAGTATAAATATTTTTATTGTATCATATATAAAAAATTGAATACTCCCTCCAAGTTTTGAAGTTATATCAAGGTTAAATACATTTTCAACTAACAATGTAGTTAAATCAGATAGCCACTTCATACCTAATACTTGATCAGTAAAAAAATTAAATATACTCATAAAACCTCCATATATCAAAAAAAATTGATGTTAAAAATAAAAAAATATATCTCTAAGTTAACTAAAAATTGATATAATGAATTTAGATAACTTTTGAAATATTATATTATTCATTATATCAATTTTTTTTGATATTGCAACTCTTTTATAAAAATAATTTTTGAATAACTTCATAAGTTAATACTCTTGAAATAGTATCTTTATTAACAGAGTAGAAATTCCATTTCCCCTTTGATGTTTTATCTATAAGATTTGCAGAAAGTAATAGTTTTAAGTGATAAGAAAGTTTTGATTGGGATATATCAAATATATCTGTTAGTTCACAGACACACACACTTTCAGCAGAATATAGCTTTTTTAATATTTCTATCCTTATAGGATCAGATAAAGCCTTAAAAATAAAATCTATATTATTCATATCAATAACCTCCAATATTATCTATATATTATAACAAATTTTTTACTATTAATTAAGTTAAATTTACATTTAGTATTACTTAATAACAATATAGATATTTATACAAATAATAAAAAAATTAAATATTAAATCAAACTTTTTTGATTTAATTATTTACAAAAAATATTTTTTAACATATCATATGATTAAATGTGAATATGGAAGTAGAGGATATACTTGAAATTATACAAAATGAGCGAAAGAAAATTAGCTAATAAGGAGGAAATCTAAATGAGAATAGTAGTAATACCAGATATACATAGTAATATATATGCACTAGATAAGGTAATAGAGGATATAAAATTAAAAAATGTAGATATGATGGTTTGTACGGGAGATTTAGTTGGATATGGAACTCGTCCAAATGAAGTTATACATAAGATAAAGGAAGAAAAAATACTTACTATAATGGGGAATTATGATGATGCTATAGGTAACTTCAAAAACTTATAAGAGAGGGTAGTGCAAAATAAGTATATATAAATCAAATAAGGGATTATAAAATTGTAATTTAATGCTATGCCTACATCAGGGATAGCATTTTTTTACGCTTAAGGATATTATAATACTTTAAAAAATGTGGATAACTTCTGAA
>CALFLM010000100.1 GCA_937880075.1 uncultured Romboutsia sp.
CTAATTCAAATTATGCATAACTATATATTGTATTATTTACTCTTAATGAGACAGCCCCTAAAATCTTATTTAAGGTAATAAATAAAATTCATATCTAGATTTTCTTATTTCATCTATAACCTCACAAAATACATCTTCATTAGTATTAGATATAGCATATAAAAGAATTAAAATAACTCTTTTATGTTAATTAAACCTAACATAATAGCAGTATATGCTATCATAGCAAAGAATACATTAACACAAAGTGCTCCCATAGTTAATGCACAATTAAATAGGTATATAGTAGGAACATATAGTATTATTATTAAAGCTATAGGCACTAACATTATATATCCTATATTTTTAATATCAGATAATAATAATTTTATTATTAATGATACTGATAATATTATAGCTGGAAATACTGTTAAGTAGCTTGCACCAGGTAATGTAATCGTTAAAACTATAGATAATAATAATAATCCTATTAAAGAACTTACCGTAAATTCATCTTTTTCCTTAAATTTATATGTAAATTTTTTTATTATCAAGAAGTATCCTACAAATAAAGCTATCATTACTCCTATAAATATAATATCTTCAAACTTAATTAAAGGTAAATATGTAAATTCAAATTTTCTTCCATTTATTACAGCTAATAATCTACTTAATCCATATCCTAATCCAACTGTACCAACTGTGTATAATGAATTTATAGATATATACTTAAATATATTTTTAAGATTCTTTATATTAAGCTTTTTAATTATAAATACTATACTTAAAGATATTAATGCTAATAAAACTATATTAACATTCTTTGAATATCTTATAAATCCACTTCCTAACGTAAAGAATATAGAATCATCTTTGCTTTCTAAAGCCTCTGGATTTGAATATTTCTCGTTAGAAACAAACTCTTTTACAATAGATAAAACCTGATCACCATAATGTTGCATAGACTTATCACTTAAATTGTCAGGTTTATCATCAGGTGTATGATAATTTTCTAAACCATCTAATACACTTATATTAATTCCTTTTAAATTATTTTCTAAAAATACTGTAAAGTCTGTTATATTTGGTAACAATCTATATATTTCTGGTGTTATAGAGTATGAATATTGTTTATCAGTTGATTCATATAAGTCAAGCACAGCTTCATTATTTGGACTTGTTTCAAACATTATTGCTGGTCCTGATGTACCTCTAGCGTCAATATTTATAACAAAATTAACTCCATCAAAGATTTCTTTTTCTTTTACAGCTTCTTTAGCACCTAAAAGACCACACTCTTCGCCATCAGTAAATAATATCTTTATTCCGTTTTCAAGTTCAGTATTAGACTCTTTTATTACTCTAAGTGTTTCAAGTATTGTTGATAGTGCATATCCAGCATCTGCTGAACCTAAAGAACCTTCCGATTGAGAATAACGTCCTTCTTTTGCTCCTGCACTATCATAATGTGTACAAAGAAGAATATAAGAATCAGATTTACCTTTTAATTCTCCATATATATTTTCTAAATCTACATATTCTGTAGCATTTTCTCCATATGCTTCATGATTTTCAAAATGAACATCATCATATTTATAAGTTTTAGTATTTACCCCTAACTTCTCAAGTTCAGATATTAAATAATCTTTAACTTCATCTTGTGCTTCCTTGTCAGCATCAAATGTAGTATGTGGCTCTTTTGATATATTTAATATATGCTCCATTTGACGATTAACATTTGTTTTACTGTCATCAGTATAATTAGGCTTAGAAGGGTTCATAGAGTTATACCCTATTAATCCTGAAACACCTACTGTGGCTGTCAAAATTAATGCCGATATTTTCTTTTTTAAATTCATTTTTGTACTCCTATTTTTATTTTTAGTAATATTTTTTTAATCATAAAGTATAAAATAATAAAAATATCGGTATTTGAATAATGGCTTTAACTCATTACAATCAGTTACATCTAGTGAATTTGACATATAGATTTAGTATAATTTTTTTCATCATTTAATGTATAACTAGCAATTTTTAAAAAACCTAGTAATTAATCCTTTACATAATTTGTAGGATAAACATACTCATGTAAGTCACTAGTTTGATATATAACAATCTTTATAATTTTACTCCTTTTGTCAAAGACTCATGTTTTGATTATAAATTATACAAAATAGATAATTTATAGTCTTAATATATAAAAACAGGGCGTTATCCTGTTTTAAGAAACGCCCTGACTATTTTTATTCCCAAATAGACATTAAAGTAGATTTAAATGATTCTAATTTTGATTTAACATCTGGATTTTTCTCTGCTAATATTGATTCTAACATTGTATTAGATTCTCTAAATGCACTATCCATACCTTTTACAAGAGGATTTGTAAATAGGTTTTTAGTTGAATCTGATATAATTGGTGCTATTAAACTTCCTGAATTTTTATATTCATCAGAATTTATAGCACTTTCTCTAACAGGTATATATCCAGTTGCTTTAGCCCAAGTTATCTGACTATCTTTTGTTGTTAAGAATTTTAAGAATTCATATGCTGCTGTTTTTTGTTCAGCTGTAGCACTGTTAAATATAAATAAATCTGTTCCTTGTTGCATTACTTCTTTAGCTGGATATGGAGCAACACCTATTTCAAACTTATTATTAACACCTTGTTTTACAAAAGCTTCACTTGCATTGGACCCTACAAACATAGCTATTTTTGAATTTCCAAAAGGAGCTGATAAATATTTATCTGTTCCTGCTATTTTAAAGTATCCTTTCTTTACACCATCTAAATAATAATTAACTGCTTTTATTGATTTATCACTAGTTGGGTCTAATTTTGAATCAAATGTTACACCTTCATTTTTTAAGTATGTTGTATAGTAGTTACTTAATGAATCAAATCCTCCAGCTACTATATTTTCTTTATCCTTAATTTCTTTTGCAATTTTTGAAAATTCTTCATATGTTGTTGGAACTTTTAAGTTTAATTTATCAAATAAAGTTTTATTGTACCATAAAACTTCAGTAGATTTATTAAATGGCATTCCATATATTTTTCCATCTAATGTTGATGCTTCTCTAAATCCTTTTACTATATCATCATAGTTGTCAAATTTTAAAGTTTCATTTTCTATATAAGGTTTTAAATCAAGTACTAAGTTTTCATCTATAGCATTTAAAAGCCAGTCCGGATAAGCTTGTGTCATAGTTGGTAAATCCTTTGGACTTGCTGTTGTTGATGTTATCTTTTGTTGCAAATCAGGATAGCTTGATTGATTTTGAAGCATAACTTTTATATTAGGATTTTCTTTTTGGAATTTATCAACTAATCCTTGTAGTGATTTTTCTTGGTCACCGTTCATTGCATGCCAAAATGTTATTTCAACTGGATTTTTTATTTCAGTAACTATTTCTTCATTAGTTGGCGTAGATGATTGTTTTTTTCCAAAACATCCTGCCATTAAACTTAGAGATATAGCTAATGGCAATATTTTTTTAAACTTCATTATGTTGTCCTCCCTTAAATTGTTTGATTTTTCTTTGGTAATAATCGTTCTCCATGCTCATTATAAAGTTTCTCTGGCTTATATGAGTGAATTGGTACTAATAGCTTTGGTTTAATTAAATTTATTATTTTAATCAAATCCTTTGGATGAGCATGTCCACTACATGATACTGTTAAAAATTTTATATTGTGTTTTTTAAATCTATTTATAAATGGTTCATAATTTGGGTCATAAGCTCCTAAAGGTACTGCATTTGAGTGAATGTATATTCCACCTTTTTTTAGTTTGTTAAATTGTTTAAGTGAATTTTGCTCTAGTTGCCACATATACTTGCTTTCATCATTTAATAGTTCTTCAAATTTAAATTCAAGCTTAGGATCTAATCCATAATCTTTATCGTCTAATCTATAATAATACGATTCATAATTAGTAGCTTCTTTTAATACATAAGAATAATATGCATCTAAAACAACTTTTCTAGGATTTGTTTTTATTATATTTAAAATTCTTTCTATATTAGAAATATAATAATTAAATGTTATTTGCTTATTTGGATTATTATTTACTATTTCATTTACTCTTTTTATTAAGTCATTTTCATTGCATAAATCATTTTCATCGTGTTCATCATCAAAATCTTTAAAGGAAACTGTAACACCTTCTATTAATAAGACATCACAATTTTCACTTTCTTTGCAAAACTTTAGTGTAGCTTCTTTTCTATATCCATGTAATCTTATATCTCCAGTATAGGAAATTATTAAATCAGGTGTTTTAATTAATAAACTACATGCTCCATAAGCATCGTGGTCTACTGGCATTACTTTTACCTTTATTTTGCCTATTTCAATTACTTCATTTTCTTTAACTCCAATTATTTCTCTAGTATTGGAGTCTTTTTTATTATTAAGAGGGAATAAAAAATCATCATTTATATTTAATGTATTAAGTAATGATTTTGTTCCTTGTAATGTATATAACGGAATACTTGGATTTAAATAATTAATAATTTTTGAATGATCTAAATGCATATGAGATAAAAATACCGCTGTATGTTTAAAATTATCTTCACTTGATTTATATCCTTTAAGTTCAATGCTTGGGTCATATATATTATTTAAATAAGGAACTAATTTTTCATCTAATAGTTCTTGTAAATTAGATGGTTGAAATTTAGCACTTGGATTATATTCACTTCCAAAATCAAAGAATATATGGCTATCTTCATATACAACTTCTATAATAGTTCCTCCAATTGTTAGTATTCCGTTATGAAAAGTGATTTTTGTTTTTTTATCCTTTAATACCACTGCTTGCAACTCCTTTAATTATTTCTTTTCTAAATATTAAATATATAATTAGTATTGGTACTATAGCTATTGTTGATGCAGCCATTTGTAATTGAACATTCGTACCACTTTCTGTAGCAAAGGCACTTAATCCATTACTAAGTAATCTCATTTCTTTACTGTTAGTTACAAGTATTGGCCATAAAAAAGAATTCCATCCACCTATAAAGCTTAGTATTCCCATTGTAAATAATGATGGTTTTATAAGTGGAACTAAAATTCTAGTAATAAATTCTAAATCACTACATCCATCTATCTTAGCTGCTTTATAATAAGATATAGGGATACTGGAAATATATCCTCTTAAATAGAATATATAAAATACACTGGCAAGTGATGGTACAATAAGTGCTATATAAGTATCTAATAAGCCTAACCTTGCTATTGTTTGATAGTTAGTAAATACTGTAACTTCGTATGGTACCATTAGTAATGTAACAAATGTAGCTGATAATATGTTTTTAAATTTAAATTCTAATTTAACTAATGCAAAAGCTGCAAGTACTGAAGTTATTAATGTACCAAGTGTTGATATTCCTGCTACAAAAACTGTGTTGAAAAAATATCTAACAAAAGGTGCTTGCTTCATTGCTTCTATAAAGTTTTGCCACCTAAAAGACTTTGGAAACAATGTAGGAGGTACACTAGTTGCTTCTTGAAAAGTCATTAAACTTGATAAAATCATATACACAAATGGAAATAATGTTATCACTGCCATAATAACTATAAATATTTTTCCTAAAATTGAACTAACTTTTCCCATATTTTTCACCTACTTAGATATTCTCTTTAGTACATAATTTTGAATCATTGTAAATATTAGTATAAGTATAAATAATATAACCGCAGCTGCCATACCTTGACCATATCGGTATTCAACATAGAATTTATTAAATATATAAAATACTGCTGTAGTTGCACTATCTGCAATACCTGCTTTCCCATTAAATATTGCAAATACTTGTGAATATACCTTAAATGCATTTATAAAATTAACCATTAATAAGAATGTAATAATCGGTATCATTTGAGGTAATGTTATTCTAAAAAATTGCTCTGTTTTAGTAGCACCAAACATATCCGCGACTTTATAGTAATTTCTTTCTACATTTCTAAGTCCAGAAATTAGTATTATTATGTTAAAGGCAAGACCTGACCAGATTCCAAATATAATCAATGTAAACATACTCATCTTAGGATCATCTAAGAAATTTATCGGTCCTACATTTATAAAACTTAGTATATAATTTATAAATCCATAGTCTTTATTTAGTAAAAATCTAAATACTATACCTACTGCTATAGTACTTGTTAAATAAGGTATAAAAAATATAGTCTCAAATATATCTTTATGTTTAATTTTTTCAAAAATAATTAATGCTATAATCATTGCAATAATAACACCTATTGGTACTACTGTAAAAGAATATACGGTTGTATTTAATATTGCTTTATGAAATTTAGGATCGCTTAATACAATTTGATAATTTCTAATTCCATTAAACACTAAGTTATTTAAAGTTCCTTTTTCAAAAGATATAATAAAAGTTTTTATTAATGGATATACATGAAATATTATGATTATAATTAAAGCTGGTAATAAGTATAACCATGCTTGCGGCGAATTTTCTGCACTATATTTTAGCTTTTTCATCAGTAAATCCTCGTTCCGTCTTCTTTAAATATATAAATGCCGTTATAATCTATATCAAGTCCAACTTCGTCATTTTCACATATACCTTCATTTATATCTGTAATTACTTTAGAATTTTTGTTGTTAATTTTAAAATTTAATATACAATCTTTTCCTATTAATTCAACAGTTTCAATTTTAGCTTTAAATAACGGTGTTTTGCTTAAGACAAAATACTCAGCTCTTATACCTACAACATATTTATCTTCATTAAAACTTTGTTTTATTCTACTTTCATTAAGTAAACTTAAATCAATAGAAAAATCATCTCCAACTAAAACGTTGCCTTTTTTATTCATTTCATAAATATTTATAATTGGGTTACCCATAAACTTTGCAACAAATAAGTTAGCAGGCTCTAAATATAGATTTTGTGGTATATCAAATTGTTGTACTATTCCTTGATTCATTAAAACTATTCTATCACTTATAGATAAAGCTTCTTCTTGGTCATGAGTTACAAATATTGTAGTAATTCCTATCTCTTTTACTAGTCTTCTTATCTCTTCTCTTATCTTTAGTCTTAGCCTTGCATCTAAGTTACTTAATGGCTCATCTAATAAGAGAATTTTAGGACTTTGAACTAAAGCTCTTGTTATTGCAACCCTTTGTTGTTGTCCACCTGACATTTCTCCAGGCTTTTTATTTGCCAACTCTTCAATACTAGTTATTTTCATATACTTTTTAGCTATTTTTTCAGCTTCTTCTTTTGGCTTCTTTTTCTTACCAACAGTTAATGGAAACATAACATTTTCTAAAACTGTCATATGGGGATATAAAGCATAATTTTGAAATACAAGCCCTATATTACGGTCTTTAGGATGTTTATTTATAACTGATTCATTATCAAATTTAATATCCCCACTTGTAGGGTCTAATAAACCTGCTAATAAATTTAATATTGTTGTTTTTCCACATCCACTAGGACCTAACAAACATACTAGCTCGCCTTCATTTATTTCAAGGTTTATACTTTTTAAGGCTTCATATCCATTATCATAAACTTTTTGTAGCTTATTAATATGTATCATAAGTCTTCACCTCTCATAAATATATTATTACTCCAAACTTGTAATCCTATTATTTATATTTTCTAAAATAAAAAAATGCTAAAGCAAACTGCCTTAGCATTTTTTATATTAAACTTATTTTGTAAGCATATACTCTTTCCAATCTCCATTTGGAATATATACTGATTCACTATCAAAAACTTTATCTTTATCTTTGTTATAGAAATATACGAAACATTTTTCATTTTCATTAGTTTGAAGATTTTTCACTTCTAAAACTATCTTATGGTATTCATTTTCAGGATTATTTTCACTTATAAATCCTTCCATTTCATCTATAGCCTTTACAGTTTCGTCATACTCTTCTTCATTTATAACCATTATTTCACCTAGTATTATATCTTCACCAGGAGTTATTGCTGGATATCCTTTATAAGGCATATGATATAATCTCATATTTTCAAGGCTAGCATCCTTTTTCTCTACTACCTTTCCAGCTAAGTATTTATCATAGTTAAAGAACCCTTCTCTTAAACTTCCATAAACAAAAAGATTAATTTTTTTCATTAGCAGATTTCGCCACCTATCGTTTTTATATCTTCGTTGTATAAAGTACAAGCTTCAAGTGCAAGTTCTAATCCTTTAACTATTTCATCTAAAGACATAAATGGTGTATTTTTCTTATCCATAACTTGACTAGTCATGTAAGGTATGTGTATAAATCCACCTTTTATGTTAGGGTACTTCTTATCTATCATATATAATATTCCATACATTACATGGTTGCATACAAATGTACCTGCTGTATTAGATAAAGTTGCTGGTATATTGTTGTCATTCATATGCTTTACCATTGCTTTTACTGGTAAATTACTAAAATATGCTGCTTGACCATCCTCTTGTATTATTTCATCAGTTGGTTGGTTTCCTTCGTTATCTTTTATTCTAAAATCATCTATATTTATAGCAACTCTTTCTGGAGTTATATCAAATCTTCCGCCAGCTTGTCCTACAGATATTACTACATCTGGGTTATGAGCCTCTATAGCTTCTTCAATTGCTTTAACTGATTTAGTTCTAACTGTTGGTATAGTTATTTTTATAACTTCAGCTCCATTTATATTATCACTCACCATTTTTACAGCTTCTTCAGCTGGATTTACCGGCTCTCCTCCAAATGGATCAAATCCTGTTAATAATATCTTCATAGTATTTCCTCCTATAAATTTTAACTAATTTTTAATTAAAATCCTAATGTATACATTAAGAATATATGAATTACAAGTAATACTATAGCTATTGGTGCTTGTACCTTTATTACTGCATTCTTATCTTTAAGTTCAAGAAGTGCTGCTGGTAATACGTTAAAGTTTGCAGCCATTGGAGTTAATAATGTTCCACAGTATCCTGCAGTAAGTGCAAGTACTGAACAAACTACTGGATCTCCACCTTGAGCAAATACAAATGGTAAACCTACCCCTACAGTTATAACAGAAAATGCTGCAAATGCATTACCCATTATTGCTGTAAATAATGCCATACCTACACAGTAAGCTATAACCCCAGCTAATATATTTCCAGTTGGTATAACTCCTGATATTATGGCAGATATCTTATCACCAACACCAGCTGCTGTAAATAATACACCTAATGATGCTAGTAATTGAGGTAATATAACAAATGATCCCATTGATTGGTACATTCTGTTGCTATCTTCTAATAATTCTTTTGGTTTTGCTTTAGTTATTATAAATGTTAATATTAAAGTTATTGTTGATGATATACCTATAGCAATTGTTCCAGAGAAATCTGTAAATGATGCTATAAGCATTGCTATTATTGCTATTGATAAAGATGGTATAAATATTTTTAAACCTAATTTTTCTGCTTTTAATGTTGTAAATGTTTCATCTAATTGTTTTAATGTTCCTATGTTTATTTGCTTAGTTGCAGAAAGCACTGCTATAACTATTACAAATGCTCCAACTATTTGAGTTGGTATATAATCTCCAAACATAAATACTACTGATAATATTCCCCAAAATAGTGCTGTTCCTATTCTTGTTTTATGATTTTCATCTTTTAAGGTAAATACCATTGTAATACCCATGTATAATCCTAACATAATGTAGAATATTTTTAATAGTATACTTGAAAGTTGTGCTATATCCATTATACTACACTCCCTTATTTATTTTTTCTGCCTTCATATTTTTTCTTTAATTTTCTATCTAGCATAATATTTTGTGCTACCCATAATGCAAATGCTATTATTGCTACTATTATTGATGCTTTTGCTAATTCAAGTGCATCTACTTTTATTCCTAATCCTTCTAATGTAGAAACTATTAAAAGTATTCCTGAATTTGCCATAAATACGTTTTGTGCGTAGAAGTTCCCTATGTTATCTGATGCGGCTGAATACGCTCTTATCTTATCTATATCTTCTTGATCTAATTCTCCGTATTTAGCAACTGCTGCACCTTCTGCCATTGGACTTACTAAAGGTCTAACAAATTGTGGGTGTCCACCAAGAGTAACTCCCATTGCTATTGTAACTTCTCTTACTAATGTATATCCACTTAATAATATTCCTGTTGATAAATTACTTGCTTTTTTAATAAGCATTATAGCTTTTGCTTTTAGTCCATATCTTTCACATAATCCTATTATTGGAACTATAAGCATGAATAGACAAGTCGTTCTATTTGTTACAAACGCTTCTCCTAATGTATTAAGTATCTCTCCTATGCTCATATGAGCGACTAATCCTGTCGTTATACCTGCTGCTACAACTACTGCTATTGTATCTAGCTTAAGTGCAAATCCGACTATTATAACTAATATTCCTACTAACTCCATAGTGTAATCTTCCTCTCTTAGCAATTTTTCTTTTTTAGTTAGTTTAGTTAATTATATAGCTATTCCTAAAAAAAGTAAACATTTTTCGACATTATTTTCTGAAAATATTAAATACTTAAACTATACTAATTTAAAGTTTTTATTATATTTTTATGTTATTTTTCATTTGATGTGGAATTTTTCAATTCTAAAGATTATAAGTAATTTTTTTATTTTTTTTATTTGTAACTTAGTATTCATTTTTTTCATATTTTTTTCTCTTTTTTCAAAATCATTTCATATGAATTTTATAAATATTTATATATCAAAATATAATTTTTAAATTTAAAATATATTAAATTAGTTTATAATTATCTATCGATTTAATTATTTAAATAATTATATTTACTTAAGATTCAAAAATAGCCTAAGATAAAATTTACCTTAGGCTATTTTTGTATTTATAATTCTTGTCCACATACAGATATTTCTGATATGCATGTATCTTTATATATACTCTACCATTATTATATAATACTTGGAAAATTCTTTAACTGAATTTATATTTATATTATTTTTTTAACTTAGCTAAAGCTTCTGCAAATGGATTATTAAAATTTTCTACAGCCTTATTTTGGCTTTTTAAGTACTTATTTATGTCTTTTTTAGATGCTTTATTTTTATCTTCTTGTTTTCTCTTATTATATGCTGATAATTTTTCTCTATGTCCACAAGAACATATAAATATTTTTGATTCCCCTTCACCACGAAGTTCTAGCTTCTTATGACAAACAGGACATCTTGAGTTTGTTATTTGAGATACTATTTTTCTAGTATTACATTCCCTATCTTCACAAACCAACATCTTTCCTCTTTTTCCATTAACTTCAAGCATGTACTTACCACATTCAGGACATCTATTTTTAGTTAGATTATCATGTTTAAACTTACTATCACTATTTTTAATTTCTTTAACTATATCCTTTGAATAATCTTTCATTTCTTTTATAAATATATTTTTATTTAACTTTCCTTTAGATATATCTTGTAATTTCCTTTCCCAACTTGATGTAAGTTCTGGAGTTTTTAACTCTGTTGGCACAAGCTCTAATAGTTGCTTTCCTTTAGAAGTTATTAATATATCTTTTCCTTTTTGCTCTATTAAAAATGAATTAAATAATTTTTCTATTATATCTGCCCTAGTTGCAACTGTACCTAAATTATTTTTTTCCATAGATGTTAAAAGAGTGGCTTCATTTAAGTATGATGGTGGATTAGTTTTACCTACTTTCACTTTAACATCATCTATTTTTAATATAGAATTTTTATTTATGTTAGGCATACTTTCATAAGTTTCTTCATCATCTAAGTCTTTGTAAGTTTCCTTCCATCCTAAACTATTTATTTTATTACCTTTAGCTATAAATATTTCACCTTCTACATTACCTTTAACTTTTGTCTCTGTATATTCAAAAGGTGGACATAATACACTTAAAAACCTTTTAACAACAAGATCAAATATCTTTCTTTCTTTATCATTTAAATTACCTATAAATACTCTTTCTTCTGTAGGTATTATTGCATGATGGTCACTTACCTTTGAATCATCAACAAAAGATTTATTTACTTTTATACTTGATTTAATTAATTTATTACAAACCTTAGAATAATCACTTACATTTACTGCTTTTATTCTATCCTTTAATGTATCCACTATATCGCTTGTTAAATATCTTGAGTCTGTTCTTGGATATGTAAGGACTTTATGATGCTCATATAGTTTTTGCATTATTGATAATGTTTCTTTTGCTGAAAATCCATATATTTTATTTGCATCTCTTTGTAATTCAGTTAAATCATATAGTCCAGGTGAATATTTTTTCTTGTCTACTTTATTAACTTCTACAATTTCTAAATCTTTATTCTTTACTTTATTAGATATATTCTCTATCTTCTCTTTACTAAATGTTGATGTTGAATTATTCTTGTCTTGCCAAGTAAATTTTACAGTTTCATTTAATATTTTAGCTTTTATCTCTAATGTATAGTATTCTTTTGGAGTAAATTTTCTTATCTCTTCTTCTCTTTTATGTATCATTGCAAGTGTTGGAGTTTGTACTCTTCCACAAGAAAGTTGTGCATTGAACTTTGTTGTAAGAGCACGAGTTGCATTTATTCCAACAATCCAATCAGCTTCAGCTCTTGCTATTGCTGAGCTGTATAAATTTTCATATTTAGATGCTTCTTTTAAATTTTTAAATCCATCTTTTATAGCTTTATCTGTACTTGATGATATCCAAAGACGTTTTAATGGCTTATCCGTATTACTCTTTTGTAGTATCCATCTTGCAACTAATTCACCTTCACGCCCTGCATCAGTTGCTATTACTATCTTTCCTACATCATCTCTATTTATTTGAGATTTTACAGTATTAAATTGCTTACTAGTTTTTTTTATTACTACAGTTTTTAGATGTTTTGGTAATATTGGCAACTCTTCTATATTCCATGCCTTATACTTTTGGTCATAATTTTCTGGATCTGCCAATGTAACTAAGTGCCCTAGTGCCCATGTTACTATATACTTACTCCCCTCTATGTATCCATTTTTCTCATTTTTACATTCTAATACTCTAGCTATATCTCTACCTACTGAAGGCTTCTCTGCTAATACTAATGTTTTTTTCATAAATTTTCCTTCCTTTGATTGTCATTTATTTTTATAGTATATAGTATACCACTTGTACGTAATATATTTTAGCTTTTAATCTTTATAAATTTTAAGTCTAAGTTTCAAACTATAAAAATTTAACACTATTTATAAATAACTTCTATAATATATGTATGCATATAAAAAGACTAACTTTTTCGAAAATAGTTAGTCTCTTATCCCGAACACTATATTTGTATGGTTGTAATTTTTATATGCATATGCCCGAACGATTAAAATAGGTATATTTTAGGTAGGTATATATAAATTAGTTTTATATATGCCTAATAATATTATATGAATGAGTAGTTTTATATATTCTATATTAATTATTTATACTAAATATAAATTTTTCCTTGATAAGGTATTCTTATTTAACTAATATTACCTAATACTTCAGTCTAAAAATACCCATATTATATTTATTATAAAATAAGATATAAAAATAGTTCCAATACCTGAAATAAACTCATTAACTCCTATGTTAGCAATTTTATTAGCCACAAAAGGCATACTTATTAATACAATACATGTAAAAATAAGCTTTAATATTAAACTATATATATCTTTAAAAATCGAATATTCTTCATCCTTTGTATTAAAATCTTTTTTTTTATTATCACTTTTTATACATATAGATTCATCTTGTATGTTCCTATTTTTCAAATTTATCATAT
Source organism: uncultured Romboutsia sp. (assembly GCA_937880075.1). Lineage (GTDB taxonomy): Bacteria > Bacillota > Clostridia > Peptostreptococcales > Peptostreptococcaceae > Romboutsia. The sequence goes on from CALFLM010000100.1 coordinate 13,766, forward strand.
TTTTCTTGTTTATATACTTAACTCTTCCTTCATGGTATACTATTTTCATACTCTTTATTTCTTCTGAGTATTGTTTTAATCTTCTATCAAAATTATTATCTATTTTTTCCATATCATATCCTCCATAATTTATATTAATTTTTGGATATGTT
>CALFLM010000101.1 GCA_937880075.1 uncultured Romboutsia sp.
TAAATGCAGTTATAAAGCCAACTGATTTAATAAAGTCAGTTCAAATAAAGAATACAGATATAGAAAAAGAGCATATAGAAGATAAATACTCAAGACTAGATATAAAAGCAGTAACAAATAATGGGGAGCATATAAATATTGAAATACAAGTAAAGAATGAATATAACATGATAAAGCGTAGCTTATATTATTGGAGTAAGATGTATGAAGGACAACTTACAAAAGGTCAAGACTATGACACTTTATCAAGAACAATTTGTATAAATATATTAGACTTTAAATATTTAAAAAATGATAATTTTCATAATTGTTATAGGTTAAAAGAAAAAAATACAAATGAAGAATTAACAGATGTTATGGAACTACATTTTATAGAGATACCAAAATTAAGAAAGTTAGAAAATAGTGAAGATATATCAGATATGTTAGAGGCATGGATAACATTTATAGAAAGACCTACAAGTGAATTAATAGATAAATTAGAAATGTCTTCAGATGAAATAAAGGAAGCAAAAGAAGAGTTAGTAAGATTAAGTGGAAATGATAAAGAGAGAGAAAGATATGAAAAAAGGTTTGAATCTCTTTTAGAACAAAATAGCTTACTTGCTAATGCAGAGAAAAAGGGGATTGAAAAGGGAAGAAAAGAAGGAATAATAGAAATTGCTAAAAACTTAATTTTGAATGGTTTAGATAATGATTTAATTATAAAATCAACAGGATTATCATTAAAAGAAATTACAGAATTAAGAAATAAAAAATAAGGCTTAATTAAGCCTTATTTTTTATTGTCCTCTAAACTAAAATTTTAGGATTAGTTATTTTTTTATAAAAATTCCTTATTAAAATTTATTTTTGGATAAGCAAATAATAGTATAATAAAAATATATTTATAGACAAAAGAAAGGAAGAATAATACATGAGTTTTGGAATATTAAGTCCCAAAGTAGATTTTGTATTTAAAAAGATATTTGGTAATGAAAAACATCCAAATATATTAATATCATTTCTAAATGCAGTTATAAAGCCAACTGATTTAATAAAGTCAGTTCAAATAAAAAATACAGATATAGAAAAAGAGCATATAGAAGATAAATACTCAAGACTAGATATAAAAGCAGTAACAAATAATGGGGAGCATATAAATATTGAAATACAAGTAAAGAATGAATATAACATGATAAAGCGTAGCTTATATTATTGGAGTAAGATGTATGAAGGACAACTTACAAAAGGTCAAGACTATGACACTTTATCAAGAACAATTTGTATAAATATATTAGACTTTAAATATTTAAAAAATGATAATTTTCATAATTGTTATAGGTTAAAAGAAAAAAATACAAATGAAGAATTAACAGATGTTATGGAACTACATTTTATAGAGATACCAAAATTAAGAAAGTTAGAAAATAGTGAAGATATATCAGATATGTTAGAGGCATGGATAACATTTATAGAAAGACCTACAAGTGAATTAATAGATAAATTAGAAATGTCTTCAGATGAAATAAAGGAAGCAAAAGAAGAGTTAGTAAGATTAAGTGGAAATGATAAAGAAAGAGAAAGATACGAAAAGAGGTTTGAATCTCTTTTAGAACAAAATAGCTTACTTGCTAATGCAGAAAGAAAAGGGCTTCAAAAAGGACTTCAAAAAGGTATTGAAAAAGGCAAAAAAGAGGGAGCAAAGCAAGAAAAAATATTAATAGCAAAAAATCTATTAGATGTATTAGATGATGAAACTATTTCAAACAAAACTGGATTATCATTAAAAGAAATTAAAGAATTAAGAAATAAAAAATAAGGCTTATATTAGGCCTTATTTTTTATTGTATTTTAAACTTAAATTTTAGGATTAGTTATTTTTTTATATATTCAAATTTAGATATTTTGTATAATAAAAATGGGGTGAATATATATTGTTAAAAAAATTAATAGATAAATTTTACATATATGAAATTGATGATGTTTATTGGATAAACGAAGAAATTTTATCAGATGATTTTTATAAAAAAAATACATACTTCTACTTATTAAACTTGTATTATTTATATTTAGATAAAGAAATGTATAAAGAAGTTGCTTATTTAGCATATTTAATTTCTTATTATTTATTTATTCTTGAAACGCCATTTGGCTCTGAATTTATTTCCAAAAAATATGCAGAGTATGCTTTAAAATACAATAATATAGAAAAATATAGAGAATGGATGAATTATATAAATCAAGGGAACTAACTTATATTTAAATTAAATATAAATACCTAGTAAAAAAGTCCTTATAATCCATTTATTCGGCTTATAAGGGCTTTAACTTTATCTCAAGTACATAACTTAGTCTCTAAAGTAAAATTTTAGGATTAGTTTGTTTTTCTAAAATTTAGAATGTAAAATAGGAGATATAATATATTAATAAATTAATAAATAAAAAACTAATTAAAATAAAGCTAGAAAGTTCAAAAAATAATTTATAAATTATTTTGATAATATCGTGAACTACCACCCACTTAACTACCTACGGTAACGTTTGAAGTGGTGGCTTCTTGGTCAAGATAACTATTGTTATCAGTATCACCAAGCTAACCCCGAAGTCCCTTCGGTTTGTGTATCAACACTAATAATACCGACTTCTCTATCGGCAAGAGCCACCCTCTTGGATTGTGAATAGAAACAAGTCTGTACACTTCATGGCTTGGTTTTCGCTCCATGTACAGGTATCGATTGGTTGAATATTTTACGATGCTAACCATTTTCTAGCATCAACCTTATATATTCAGTTTTGAAATTTCTAAACGTAGCACTATTATAACATAAAAATAACCTATCGGTTAGGCTTACATCCTCCACCTCCTACGGTGAGGAATAGGAATTACGCCTTATAGGTTAAATTGGCTTTAGGGTATAGTTTAAATAAAAAAGAGTGTATCTATTGAAATAACTATATTTCAGTAAATATACTCTTTTTTTATTTATTGTTTTTTATGAAACTTTATTTTTTAATTTTTGCAAATTCTATCTAAATAAATTATTTTTACTTTTTACTTAATTTATTTATGTATTATTTGTATTTTTTATGCATTTTTCTTTAATATTATATTTTCAGTTCAACTATTCCACCATTTATAAACTGTCATTTTACTAAGTCCTGTATCTCTGATACATTGACTTTTTTTTGCATTTGGATTTTTTTTTCTATACTCTTTTACTATTTGTTCTTTTTTAGGTCGTCCTTCCTTATTCTGCCAATTTTTATTTCCATTAAGTTCATCTCTAACAAATCTAGCTAACTTTAAATGCTCTTTTTGTTCTCTAAAATTTCTTTTATTTTTTTCAATATGTATATCTGTTAAATAAGAAATACTATTTATTGGATATGTAATATATCTATCATCATAAGCTTGTAGGGCATCTATTACATCTTTTTCTGTAAATGGATTATCTTCACTTGATGGCAACTTATCAAATTTCTCCATAAATAAAAAAGCGTCTTTTTCAAGTTCTTCTCTATCTATACCAGACTTTCTAGCATATACTGCTAGCATCATCATACAGTAATATCTATGACCTGTTTTAGCCTCATTTTCAATTCTATCTTTCCACCAATCATATAAATCTCTTTTGCATATCCATGTACCTTTAGCTTGCTTGTTAACAATTCTTTTTTCATACCATTTAGGATATTTTTCTTTTGCTTGTTCCAATGTTAAATTACTCTTATATACAAAATCATCTGTTTTAAATTCATCTCTAACAAACTCATTCATATACTCCATTGTTACACGCTTACCCGTTTCAAATGCCCTTGCTCGCTCTCCTTTTTTAGTTATAGTACCTACAACCCTAAAACCTTGAAAAAGGCTCTCATATTGGACGTTATCCTCTAATTTAGTAATATATCCTTGCCATACTATCCTAGTTAATTCTCTTTTGTATTTTTGTAACTGTTTCACAACGTTTGGAAACAACATTATAGGCTTTTCAAATACATAATACAGATGTAATCCTGTTCCTGATGAAACTATATAAGTCGGCATTGGTATTCTTTGTAAATTCTCTATTTGATGAAATAAAGTCTTTAATCCCGTTGGATCATCTCCATTTTTAATTATCACTCCATCTAAATCTATTGTTAAGGCATATAACTCTCTAGCACTATCACTATTTCGTTTCTTGCCTATGTAACTAATAGGAGACATCAAACAAAAGTTATCTCTTTCTATAACTTCATCTATTTTATCTAAGTCATCAGTTAAAGTATGTCTTAATATCTTATTTCTTCCATCATATAACTTATCTTTAGTCACTTCTACAATTATTCCATTATACTTACCTTTATCATAAACTCCCTTTTCTTGAAGTTCTCCTTCTCTAAATATTTCTCTATAAAATTCCCTTGGTTCTAATTCATCATAATATGTATATAGGTACTTAGTTAGTATATTATCCATGTATAAAAAACCTCCTAAAAATATATAATATGGACGATATATTATCAATATTGTTTTTAGACCTTTTTTTATTAGATTATATCAGTAAAAAATAGATGTCAAAACACCTATTTTTTACTGATATATTATCAATACAGTTTTTTACCTTTTTTATTATCTTCAAATAAAACATATATTAGATTGAATGTTATTAAGTTTTTTCATATAGCCCTTTTGAGTAAAAAACTAATTATATTAATGAACTCTCTCCAATTTACTTTACTTAAATTAATACGTTGAAGTGATGGATTCTTGGTCAATATATACTATTAATACAAGTTTACCAAAGCTACACTCGAAATCCCTTCAGTGATTATACAAACCTTATATATTTTTTTATTTTTTATTTTTTATTTTTATAAATATTATTAAAATTAGTATTAAAAATAACACTTGAATTGCAAAGTTTTTTGGTGAAAAAAATATAATTGTTCCCGAATAATCCATAAAAGTATTAATCCTTTCTATTCTTTCTATATTTTTTAGCAAGTAAGTAATTTAATTATTTTCTAAGTACTTGTCCATTTTTATTTAATATTATCTCTCTTTTACCTTTTTTATTTTAATATATTATTTCATTTTCATAAATTAATACTTTAGTATTAATTTTGTATTTAAAAATATTTTATATTTTTATTTAGATCTCTGCAAGAGCGCACATACCATTTATGGTGTATAAGTGCGCCCTTCGGATTATATTTTGATTAACCAATCTATCATATATTAACATTATTAGTTGATTTATTATAATATTGAAAAATATATTTTTCAATATTATAATGTTATTTAATTAAATAACATTATGGTAGGTTTTATTTTGGAATAAAATAAAAAGTTATTGGATATAGAAGAAAAAATTAAACAATTAAAACCTCAAAAACAAGCTATTATAAATAAAGAAAAATAAAAAGAACGTAAGGCTAGAACAAAAAGATTAATTGAAATAGGAGCTATCATAGATAGCATGGGAATTAATAATGTTAATTTGGCAAATAAATTTAAAAATTATTTTAATAATAATGAAAAATCTAAACTTTGGCTTGAAAGTTTTATAGAAAAAAATAAGGCTTAATTTAAGCCTTATTTTATATATTCTATTATTTCATTAGTTATTTTATTATTTTCTGAAATCATATTATTTTCTAATTCATCAGTTATATTCTTTACTATTGGGTATGTATTAATACTTATAATTTTACCTTTAGATGTAAAACTTTGATTGTACAAAGTTGGAACACTAATATTATCTTTATTCTCAGCTATCAATGATTTATTATCTATTCTAAATATATTGCCCATTGCTTTTTTATCAATATCCTTAGAATATGATATCGATATACTAGTTATGTATTCTTTTTTATTTTTTATATGAAATACTGTTGTCCTAGGGTTTTTACCTTCTTTATCCTCTGTATCTACTCTACTATTTATTAGTTTATTATCTGTAGAAACTATTGGAACTTCAATTTCAATAGTTTTATACTTATCTTTCGCAAATTTATTAAAGTCCTCAATAAAAGTTGTATATTCACTATAATTATTATCAGTATATTTATTAATAATAAAAAATAAATTCAATATTATTGAATTTATTAATAATATATTTATAAATAAAATTTTACTAATTTTCATATTTTTATCTCCATTTTACTTATACATCAATCTTCCAAAATGGATATTTGTACCTTGTGTCTTTGTATAAGGTATTGTTGCTGTTACTGGGACATTTTTAAATCCATGATTTCCAGCTCTATCCCACCATTCAACACGAACTTGTCCAACTGTTCTTGTTCCATGAGCATATACTCCTACCCAACCTACTTTTCCTGATGGTATACTATACTCCATAGAACCACCTACACCTTTACTTACTTGACTACTTCTAGAAATATTTCCTCCTATTTTAGCTTTTATTACATTAAAAGCTCCTGCTTCTGACTCAATGTTACCAGTAAATTGCCAATTAATTGTTTTAGATTGGTTTACACTAGTTGTTAATTTACCACCGCTCGCTCCTCTCGTATCAAAACTGAATTTAGCAAGAATAAAAGCATCATACTTAGTTTCTTTTTTACTTGGTGCATAAGATCTTGGAGTTTCTGTATAAAAAGTTCCACCATATGGTCTAATATCATCATTAACTTCTAAGTTTTTAAAAAACTGCTTATGATACTGTTCATTTGATTTTTTATCAATATTTTCTAACTCTTCTTGACTAGATAATATTGGTTGTATAATCATGTCTTTATTTTCAAGAGCACTAATATTTTGTGGGACTAAAAATATACCATTTAGTGAACTACCACCCACTTAACTACCTACGGTAACGTTTGAAGTGGTGGCTTCTTGGTCAAGATAACTATTGTTATCAGTATCACCAAGCTAACCCCGAAGTCCCTTCGGTTTGTGTATCAACACTAATAATACCGACTTCTCTATCGGCAAGAGCCACCCTCTTGGATTGTGAATAGAAACAAGTCTGTACACTTCATGGCTTGGTTTTCGCTCCATGTACAGGTATCGATTGGTTGAATATTTTACGATGCTAACCATTTTCTAGCATCAACCTTATATATTCAGTTTTGAAATTTCTAAACGTAGCACTATTATAACATAAAAATAACCTATCGGTTAGGCTTACATCCTCCACCTCCTACGGTGATGAATAGGAATTACGCCTTATAGGTTAAAGTCAAATTTTAGGAATAGTTATTTTATAGCCAAATTTTTGCACTTACAATAAGAAATCCTAAAGTTATAATAGTGAAAATTAATTTACTTAATACTTTTTCATTTTTTTCTCTCCAAGTTTCCCATATATCTAATATAGCATCTACAAAATCCAGAATAAAATTATACACTAATAACCTCCATTCATAAAAATATTCTTAAATTTTCAATTATAACTTCCGCACTCCGTTTGGAGCTAATGCATTGAAGGAGCAACTAAAGTTGCACCATTCAATTTTATTCTACTGGTTTCAAGGATATTTAAGTATTTAAACAAAAAAGAAATAGAAACAAAGATTCTTCCTTCCATAAAAACAAGAAACAGGTTTCACCCCTACAATACAAAGAGCATTTTTCGATACACTTAAATATTTTTTAAAACTCTTTGAACTTTTCCAAGTGTTATATTTAGTTTTTCTGCTATTTTCCTAAAGCTAAAGCCTTGTTCTTTAAGTTCTAATGCTTGTCCTTTTAATTCTTCTAACTCTTGTTGTTTTTTAGTTAGTCCATTCTCATTTCTTGGAGTTCTTCTCTCGTTGTTCCTTCTATATTTTTCTTTTGTACTAATTATTGTTTTAAGCTCTTTCTGCTCATTATCTGTTATTTCTAACATTTCAATTAATCTATCGTTTGAAT
>CALFLM010000102.1 GCA_937880075.1 uncultured Romboutsia sp.
GTGAAAAACATAGACCAGTTATGATACACAGAGTTGCATTTGGAAGTATAGAAAGGTTCATAGGGATATTAATAGAGCATTATGCTGGTAAATTCCCAGTTTGGTTAGCTCCAACTCAAGTTAGAATATTACCTATATCAGATAAGTATAATGACTACGCAAATGAAGTTAAAAAAGCTTTATTTGACAAAGGAATAAGAGTAGAAATAGATGATAGAGCAGAAAAGACAGGATTTAAGATAAGAGAAGCACAACTTCAAAAGATACCTTACATGTTAATAGTAGGGGAAAAAGAAGCTGCTGATAAGACTGTATCTGTAAGATCAAGAGATAATGGAGAAGTAGGAAGTATAAGTTTAGATGAATTTATAACTACTATATATGAAGAAGTTGAAAGTAGAAAAAATGTAATACAAGACTAATTAATAAACAAAAAGAGTAATCTGGAATATAGATTACTCTTTTTGTATTAACACATTTCTTTTCTTATTAAAGATTTTAATTCTTCGTGAGTCATAGTTTCATTTTCAAATAAATGATTTGAAACTATATGTAAGTCATTTAGATTATTTTTTAACAACTCTAAAGTTTCATTATAGCATTGTTGAACTATACTATTAGCTTCATCTTGTATTTTCTCAGATAAGAATGTTTTATTATTTCCATCTAAAGTCATAAATCCTAAATTACTCATTCCATACTCACAAACCATTTGATTAGCTATCTCTGTAACTTTCTTTAAGTCGTCCTTTGCTCCAGTAGATTTATGATTGAATATAATTTCTTCAGAGGCTTTTCCTGCAAGAAGTATTTTTATTTTTCCAATAAGTTCTTCTTTAGTATATATGTATCTATCTTCATCAGGTAATTGTAGAACATAACCTAAAGCCTGTCCTCTTGGAACTATTGATATTTTTTGTATAGGACAAATTCCTACTAAATCACTAACTAGTGCATGTCCGGCTTCGTGATAAGAAACTATTTTCTTTTCCTTATCTATTAAAGTTGAGTTTTTTGACTCAAGCCCAGCTATAACTCTTTCTAATGCTTTATCAAAATGAACAGAAGTAATTATATCACTATTATCTCTTACAGCAAAAATGGCAGCCTCATTAGCTATATTAGCAAGATGTGCGCCATTAAATCCGTGAGTTTTTTTAGCTAGAGTCTCTAAATTTACAGAAGGATCTATTGGTTTATTATCAGTGTGAACCTTTAAAATTTCATATCTAGTATGATAGTTAGGAGCACCTATATGAATATGTCTATCAAATCTACCGGGTCTAAGTAAAGCTTCATCAAGTAAGTCGAGTCTATTAGTAGCTCCTATTATTATTACATTTGAATCTTTAGTAAAACCATCCATTTCAACCAAAAGCTGATTTAAGGTTTGGTCCTTTTCATTATTGCTTTCTAAATGTCTTTTAGCACCTATTGCATCAATTTCATCTATAAAGATTATGCTTGGAGCTTCTTTTCTAGCTTTTTCAAAAAGAGTTCTTACTCTTTTTGCACCTACACCAACATATTTTTCAACAAACTCAGATCCTGTAACATTAAAGAATGAAGAGTTTGTCTCACCAGCCACTGCTGATGCGAGTAATGTTTTACCTGTACCAGGAGGACCATAAAATAATACGCCTTTTGGTATTTTCGCACCCATCTTTTTATATTTATCTGGAAACTTCATAAAGTCTACTATTTCAAATAATTCCTCTTTAACTTCTTCTAATCCGGCAACATCGCAAAATGTAGTTTTAGGTTTAGATGAGTTAGAATCTTCACTTGAATTTTCTTTTTCCATTTTAGTTGTTTGGGCAAATACAGGCACTGGTTTGTTTATTTTTTTGAAAAAATTTTCCCACATTTTCATAGCCATACACCTCGGATAATAAAAATTGTTTATTTTTAGATTTTCCATAGTTTATAAAATTTATTATTTAAATTTTTCCATTTCAAGTAATAAATTTCTAATATTTAAAAGTATAACCAGAAACTACATATATGATTACTTAATTTAAATTATTTTATAAAAAAATAAAAAAATACTTGAAAAATTAATTGATAAGTGATATAGTAATTAAAGTAAGATAATAAAGAAAACAAGAAGAAGTCCGCTTCTCACCTTACGATAAGTGTTGTAAGTGTAAATATAAGTTAAGTTTATATATGTTTATATATATATAACTTGTTTGAATATGTTAACTTATATGCGGATGATTTTAATCATTCGCTTTTATTTTTATAAAAAATTTGGAGGTGTCCTACCATTAGTAAGGAACTAGCAATCAATGAACAAATAAGAGATAAAGAAATAAGAGTTATCTCAGACAATGGAGAGCAACTTGGAGTAATGTCTGCTAAAGAAGCTCAAACAATAGCTAATAATAAAAATCTAGATTTAGTAATGATATCACCTAATGCTAATCCGCCAGTATGTAAGATAATGGACTACGGTAAGTACAAGTATGAACAATCTAGAAAAGAAAAAGAATCTAAGAAAAAACAAAAGGTAGTAAATATAAAAGAAGTTAGATTAAGACCAGGTATAGAAGCTAATGACTTAAATACTAAAGCTAATCAAGCTATCAAGTTCCTTAAAAAAGGAGACAAAGTTAAAGTTGAACTTAGATTTAGAGGTAGAGAATTAGGACATAAAGACATTGGTAAAGAAGTAATGTTAAAGTTTATAGATATAGTAAAAGAGTTTGGAGAACCAACTAAAGCCCCAGCATTTGAGGGAAATAACATGGTTGTAATGATAGATCCAAAGAAATAAATGATTAATTGAGAGGAGGAATTTAACATGCCTAAAATGAAAACTCATAGAGGTGCTGCTAAAAGATTTAAAAAGACTGGAACTGGAAAATTAAAGAGAGCTAAAGCTTTCAGAAGACACATATTAACTAAGAAAGCTGCTAAAACTAAGATGCAATTAAGAAAGTCTGGAATAGTTACAGCAGGAGATGCTAGAAGAATAGCACAATTATTACCATACTAAAAATCGGATAAAAAATAGATAAACAATTAATAAAAGAGGAAGACGAAGGAGGTCATAACGATGGCAAGAGTTAAAAAAGCTATGAACGCTCGTAAGAAGCATAAGAAAGTATTAAAACTTGCAAAAGGATTTATAGGATCAAGAAGCAAATTATATAGACCAGCAAATACATTTGTAATGAAGGCGTTAAAGAACGCTTATATAGGAAGAAAGTTAAAGAAGAGAGACTTCAGAAGACTTTGGATACAAAGAATAAACGCTGGAACAAGAGCTCATGGATTAACTTACTCAAGATTCATGAACGGATTAAAATTAGCTGGTGTTGAAGTTAACAGAAAAATGTTAGCTGAAATGGCTATACATGATGCAGAAGGATTTGCTAAGTTAGTAGAAGTTGCTAAATCTAAATTAGCTTAATCATATATAAAAAGCTTTTGAATTTTATATTCAAGGGCTTTTTTATATTTTGATATATTTTAACTACTTAATAAATAAAAAGTCTAGTAAATATATATAATATAATTATATAAATTAACATAGGTATTGTTGTTTTTACCAAAGTTTTGGAATATAATAAAATAATAATTATTAACTATTTTGAAATTAATCCCAAAATACAAAGGAGGTTCTAAAATAGTGAGAAAAATTGTTAAGACACTTTCTAATATTATAAATAAAATGGAACCTGCTCAAATCATGGTAACAGGATTTGCTATTATAATATTGATAGGAGCTATTTTACTTAATATGCCAATATCTACTCAAAATGGAGATAGTATAGGGTTTTTAGATGCATTATTTACATCGACTTCGGCAGTTTGTGTTACAGGATTAATTGCAGTTGATACATCGACTTATTGGAGTTTTTTTGGACAATTAACAATTATAACTTTAATACAAATTGGTGGATTAGGATTTATGACTATGACAACATTATTTGCTCTTATAATTAAGAAAAGAATAAATTTGAAAGAAAGACTTTTACTACAAGAATCTTTGAATCAAATAGATTTATCAGGATTAGTTAAATTAACGAGGTACATATTAATTACAACAGTTTTAATAGAAGGAATAGGGGCATTATTATTGTCAACTGTATTTATACCTCAATTTGGAACGTTAAAAGGTATTTGGTATAGTATATTTCATGCTATATCAGCATTTTGTAATGCAGGTTTTGATTTAATGGGATCAGTTAGTGGTCCATTTTCGTCCTTAACATATTATGTAAATAACTTTACTATAACGATAACAATATCTCTATTAATTATTTTAGGTGGTATAGGATTCCCTGTAATCCTTGATGTGATAAGAAACAAAAAGTTATCAAAATTAAATATACACTCTAAAATTGTACTTTTTACTACTTTTGTTTTAATAGGATTTGGAATGTTATTTATACTATTATTAGAGTATAATAATCCAAAAACGCTAGGTCAATTAGGATTTGGAGGAAAAATATTAGCATCACTGTTCCAATCAGTAACACTTAGAACTGCTGGATTTAATACAATAGATTTAGCTGCTATGAGAGAGATTAGTATATTTTTTATGATAATATTAATGTTTATAGGTGCATCTCCAGCCTCTACAGGTGGAGGGGTAAAAACTACTACAATAGCTACATTAATATTAACTGTAAAGTCATTTATATTAGAAAAGCAAGATATAGAAGTATGTGAAAGAAGGATAAGTGAAACTACTGTTAAAAAATCATTAGGAATATTTTTAATAGGTATAGCTTTATTTTTAGCAGGAACTATTATTATATCTATAACTGATCCTGACTTTAGCTTACTTGAAGCTGGATTTGAGGTAGTATCTGCTATTGCTACGGTTGGGCTTAGTATAGGTGGAAGTCCAAATCTAAGTGTTTTAGGAAAAATATTTATAATGTTATTTATGTTTATGGGAAGAGTTGGATCTTTAACTATATTTATGGCATTAGCATCAAGAGGAGTTAAGAAAAGTCCTCTTATTAGATATCCAGAAGGTAAAATAATAGTTGGATAAATTAAAATAAATTTACTTAATATATAGAGAGGTAAAAGTTATGAAACAATATATAGTTATAGGGTGTGGAAGGTTTGGAGCTTCATTAGCAACAACTATGCATCTTTTAGGTCATCAAGTAATGGCTATAGATAAGAGTGAAGAAATAATTCAGAACATAGTTGATAAAGTTACTCATGCAGCTATAGTAGATGTTACAGATGAGCAAGCTCTAAGATCTATAGGATTAGGAAACTTTGACGTAGCTATAATAGCAATAGGGTCTGATATAAGAGCATCTATAATGGCAACACTTATAGCTAAAGAAATGGGAGTATCTCAGATTGTATGTAAAGCAAAAGAGGAATTACAAGCAAAAGTTCTTTATAAAATAGGAGCTGATAGAGTAGTATTCCCTGAAAGAGATATGGGAGTTAGAGTTGCTCATAATTTAGTTTCAGATAATATACTAGATCATATTGAATTAGATCCAGAATATTCTATAGTAGAAATAGTTACACCAACTAGCTGGGTAGGAAGAACTCTAGTTGATTTAGAATTAAGAGCAAGATACGAAATAACTGTACTTGCTATAAAAAATGGTAAGAGTATAAATGTAACGCCAGCGCCAGATGAAGAACTTAAAGCAGGAAGTATACTTGTTGTAATTGGACAAAGTAGCAATATAAGTAGTATTACTTCTGAAAATAAAGATGTAATTAGGAGAAAGTAGTTATGTCTATGATAATAACAGCTAAAGATAATGATAAAGTAAAATACACAAAGTCTTTATTAAAATCAAAAAATAGAAATAAAGAATCAAAATTTATAATAGAGGGATATAGAATATTAACACTTGCTATAGAATGTAGAGCTAAGTTAGATTATGTATTTATAAATGAGGATTTTGAAAAAAAACAAGAACATAAAGAATTTTTAGATGTATTGAAGACAAAGGATATAAGAGTATACAAAACTACTAATAAAATCTTTGAAGATTTGACAGATACTGAAAATACTCAAGGTATAATCGGTGTAGTTAAATTTAAGCAAAGAACATTAGAAGAAAATTTAACTGATGATAATAGGTTCGTATTAATATTAGATAGAATACAAGATCCTGGTAATATGGGAACGATAATAAGAACTGCAGATGCAGCTGGGGTAGATGCAATAATTGCATTAAAAGGATGTGTAGATATATATAACCCAAAAGTAATAAGATCAACTATGGGATCTATATTTGATATGAATGTAATTCATTCTACTCAAGAAGAAGCATTAAGGATACTTAAGTTAAAGAAATTTGATATAGTATCTAGTTACTTAGATACAAATAATTATTATAATACTGTGGAATATAATTATAAGACTGCGCTAGTAATAGGAAATGAAGCCAATGGAATAAATGAAGAATTAGTATCAAAATCAGACATATTGGTTAAAATACCTATATATGGTAAGGCAGAATCTTTAAATGCAGCAATAAGTTCTGCAATACTTATGTATGAGATAAAAAAATACTTAGTTTAAAAGTTGTTAATTATACATTTTATATGTTATAATTATACAAAAAAATATATTTTAAAATACAATGAAAGAGAAAAGTATTTTGAATTAACTTAGCACAGAGAGAAGTACCAAGGCTGAAAGTACTTTGTAAGAATTCAAAAGAAGTTCCCTCTGGAGTATTAAAGCTGAAATTAATAGTAGGCTTTAACGTTAAAACGCGTTAAGTTTATTTGAGGTGGTTTAAAATTTATAATTTTAGACTACTAGGGTGGTACCGCGAAATAATAGTCTTTCGTCCCTAGATTGGGATGAAGGGCTTTTTTTATATGAATAAATAGTGAAAGGATGATATATAGTGCAAGAAAAATTACTTAATTTACAAGAAGTTGCTTTAAATGAAATTAAAGATACTTCTAGTATAGAAGTTGTAGAAAGTCTAAGAGTTAAGTACTTAGGTAAAAAAGGTGAAATAACTGCTATTCTTAAAGAAATGGGTAAGTTATCAGCAGAAGAAAGACCAGTTATAGGTCAAATTGCTAATAAGGTAAGAGAATCGTTAGAAGAAAGTATATCTTCAAAGAAGGAAGAATTAAAAGCTATAGAAAAGCAAAAGAAATTAGCTGAAGAGGTTATAGATGTTACTATGCCAGCTAAATCTGTTAAAGTAGGAAAGAAGCATCCTATATCTCAAATAATAGATGAGGTAAGTGAAATATTTATGGGAATGGGATTCTCTATAGCAGAAGGTCCAGAAGTTGAGACTGTTGAAAATAATTTTGATGCATTAAATGCGCCGATAGACCATCCATCAAGAGATATGAGCGATACATTCTACATAAATAGTGAATTATTACTTAGAACACAAACATCTCCAGTTCAAGTTAGAACAATGAAAGGTCAAGAATTACCTATAAAGATAATAGCTCCAGGAAGATGTTTTAGATTTGATGCTCCAGATGCTACACATTCTCCAATGTTCCATCAAATAGAAGGACTTGTAGTTGGAAAAGATGTAACAATGGCTCAATTAAAAGGAACATTAGATATGTTCGTTAAAAAATTATTTGGAGAAAATACAAAAACTAAATTTAGACCACACAACTTCCCATTTACAGAACCAAGTGCAGAAGTAGATGTTACTTGTTTCAAGTGCCAAGGTGAAGGGTGTCCTATGTGTAAACAAGAAGGATGGATAGAAATATTAGGAGCAGGTATGGTTCATCCAAATGTACTTAGAAACTGTGGAATAGACCCAGAAGTTTATAGTGGATTTGCTTTTGGTATGGGTGTAGATAGAATAACTATGCTTAAGTATGAAATAGATGATATAAGATTATTATTCGAAAATGATATGAGATTTTTAGATCAATTTTAATTAGGAGGTTTTTAATATGTTAGTACCTTTAAAATGGCTTAGAGACTATGTTGACATAGATATAGATACACAAGAATTTGCTGATATGATGACTATGACAGGGTCAAAAGTTGAAAAAGTAGAATTCTTTGGAAAAGAAACAAATGGAGTTGAAGTATGTAAAATACTAGAAATAGAACAACATCCAGATGCTGATAGATTAAAAGTTACAAAGGTTGAAGTTGCAAACGGAGAAATACTTCAAATAGTAACTAATGCTACAAACATAAAAGTAGGAGACTTTGTACCAGTTGCTAGAATAGGTGCAGTATTACCTGGAGATTTCAAAATAAAGAAAGGTAAGTTAAGAGGAGTATTATCAGAAGGAATGTTCTGTGGTGCTGAAGAATTAACTATACCATCTGCATTTGTTGAAGATCATAAAAAAGATGGAATATATATACTAGATCATCAAGATTCATTTGAATTGGGAATGGATGTAAGAGATGCTTTAAGTATAAATGATGCATTAATAGAATTTGAGATAACTTCAAACAGACCAGACTGTAGATCAATAGTAGGTATAGCTAGAGAAGCGGCTGTTACTTTAGGAAAAGAATTAAAATATCCTGAAATAAAAGTAAATGGTTCTGATGAAGAAATGGAATTTGAAATAGATATTCAAACAGACTTATGCAAGAGGTACTGCGGTAAAGTGGTTAAGGATGTTAAAGTAGGTCCTTCTCCATATTGGATGCAAAGAAAGCTTATAGAAGCTGGAATGAGACCAATAAGTAACATAGTAGATATAACAAACTATGTTATGTTAGAACTTGGACAACCACTTCATGCTTTTGATTTAGATGATATAAAATACAATAAAATGATTGTAAAGCTTGCTTCAGAAGGTGAAAAATTTACTACATTAGATGGTGTTGAAAGAACTTTAACATCAGATATGTTAGTTATAGGAAACAAAGATAAAACTTTAGATTTAGCAGGTATAATGGGTGGAGAAAACTCAGAAATAAAAGATACAACAACTGCTATCTTTATAGAAGGAGCAAGTTTTGCTAAAGAGAATATAAGAGCTACATCTAAGAAATTAGGTCTTAGAACAGAAGCATCTTCAAGATTTGAAAAAGGAATAGACATAAACTTAACAGAAGTTGCTGTTAACAGAGCATGTCAATTAATAGAAGAATTAGGATGCGGTAGAGTGCTTAATGGAATGCTTGATCATTATCCAGAAAAAGAAGAAGTTCAAAAAGTAACAGTTAATCCAGTAAGAATAAATAAATTATTAGGTGTTAACGTGCCTATGGACCAATTCATAAACATATTAGAAAGCTTAGAATTTAAATGTAATTTAGTATCTTCTGAAGTATTAGAACTAGAAGTTCCAACATTTAGATTAGATATAACTGAAGATGCAGATATATTAGAAGAAATAGCTAGAATATATGGATATGACAATATACCAGCTGCAAGTTTAGAAGGAAATGCTACTGCAGGTGTAAAAACAGACAAACAAAAGTTTATAGACAATATAAAATATAATTCTATAGCTTGTGGATTAAATGAAATATTAACATATTCATTTGTAAGCCCAAGAGGTGTAGATAAGATAAATCTTTCAGCTGATGATGAAAAGAGAAACTTTGTTAAAATAATGAACCCATTAGGTGAAGAAACTTCTGTAATGAGAACTACTTTAATACCTAATATGCTAGATGTTATATCTACAAATATATCTCACAAAGTAGAAGAAGTATCTGCATTTGAATGTGGAAATACATTTACACCACAAGAAGGATTACCAGTGGAAACTAAGAAATACTGTGTTGGAATGTATGGTAAAGAAGTAGACTTCTTTGCATTAAAAGGAGTTGTAGAAGCTATACTTAACAACGTAGGATTAAAAGGTTATGAAATAGAGCCAGAAACTACAAATTTAACATTCCATCCAGGAAGATGTGCAAAAATAGTGTATAATAATATATATATAGGAACTTTTGGCGAATTACATCCAGATGTTATAGAAAACTATAACTTAGGTCAAAGAGTATATGTAGCTGAAATAAATATAGATACAGTATTTGAAAACTTAAGCTTAACTAAATCATACAATCCATTACCAAAATATCCATCTACATCTAGAGATATAGCATTAATAGTTAAAGATGAGATATTTGTTAAGCAAATAGAAGATATAATAAAAGATAATGGTGAGAATTTAGTAGAAAGTTATAAATTATTTGATGTTTATAAAGGTGCTCAAATAGAAGAAGGTCACAAGTCTATAGCATATTCTATAACATATAGAAGCAAAGATAAAACTTTAACTGATGAAGATGTAGCAAAAGTACATGAAAAGATATTAAGTGAGCTAAGTGATAAATTAAACGCAAACTTAAGATCAAACTAACTAACGTAGGGGGCGTGTTAGTATGAAGCAAATTAATAAAGTTACAGTAACAATTAATGGATCAGAGTATCCAATGGTTGGAGAAAAATCAGAAAAACATATGCTGAAAGTAGCAAGATATGTTGATGAAGAGATGAAAAAAATAACTAATGTAAATCCAAAGTTAAGTACTTCTGATGTTGCAATATTATCAGCTATAAATATAGCAGATGTATTTTTTGAATGTTGTGAAGAAAATGAAGAACTAGTAAAAGAAAATGAAGAACTTAATAAAAAAGTTGGAACTGGTGAAGAAGAAATAAAGTTAGAGATGAGAAAATTAGAATTGTCTCTACAAGGTAAAGTTAAAGCTGAAGAAGACTTAAATGCAAAGATAGAAGAACTAAATAAGTTAATTGAAGAGCAAAAAAGTAAAATTTCTAATTTAGAAAGTAGTATAGAATCTAAAGATAAAGAAATTGAAAACTATAAAACTCAAAATAATGAACTTAAAACTTTAGCGGAAAGTGCTGAAGAAAAGGCTAAAATAGCAGAACAGTTGTCTTCAAAATTTCAAAATGATGCATATAGGGTACAATTGGAAAAAATAGAGATTGAAAATGAATTAAAATATTTTAAAGCAACTAGATAAAATAAATTAAGCCTTCAGGGGGACCTGGAGGTTTTAATTTTAATATTTAAGTATATTATATATTTAGTACAAATATTCCTTAAAGGAGGACAATATGAGAGACGTAGAATTATTAGCACCCGTGGGGTCTTTTGAAGCATTAAAAGCCGCAGTACAAAATGGAGCAAATGCAGTATACCTTGGAGGAAAAGATTTTGGAGCAAGAGCATCTGCAAATAATTTTGACAGAGATGAATTAAAAGAGGCTGTAAAATATGCTCATATAAGAGGTGTACAAGTTTTTGTAACTACAAATACATTAAGAAAAGAAAATGAAATAGAAGATTTCTTAGAATATGCAAAGTTTTTATATGATATAGATGTAGATGCAATAATACTTCAAGATATAGGTATGGCTAGACTTATAAAAAGAGAATTACCTGATTTTGAATTACATGCAAGTACTCAAATGGTTGCACATTCATTAGAAGATGTTAAATATTTAGAAGGTGTAGGATTTGATAGAGTAGTACTTGCAAGAGAAGTTACAGTAGAAGAAATTAAATATATATGTGATAACTGTAAAGCGGATATAGAAGTTTTTGTTCACGGAGCATTGTGTGTATGTTATTCTGGACAATGTTTAATGAGTTCTATGATAGGGAATAGATCAGGAAATAGAGGAAGATGTGCACAACCTTGTAGACAAAGATATGAACTTGTTGATGTATACACAGGAGAAGTTGTAAATAGCAATGGAGACTATCTACTAAGTCCTAAAGATTTAAGTACAATAGAAGAAATTGATAAAATAATAGATGCAGGAGTACATTCTCTTAAAATAGAAGGCAGAATGAAAAGACCAGAGTATGTTGCAACTGTTATAGATGGTTATAGAAAAACTATAGATGAATATTTAGCTACAAATAAATTAAATGTTTCATATGAAACAATAAATGATTTATACACAATATTTAATAGAAAGTTTACAAAAGGATTATTACTAGGTGATGTAGGTGAGGATATGATGAACTCACAACTTCCTAATAACCAAGGGCTATATGTTGGGACTGTAGTAGATTATAATAAAAAATCAAAAAGACTAAAAATAAAGCTGGCAAACACTCTTAAAAAAGGTGATGGTATAAATCTTGGTGGAGGTACCATAGGTAGAATAATAAAAAATGGAAATATAGAAACTATAGGTTATAAAGGTGAAACTATTGAACTAGACTTTGTTGGAGAAGCAAGAAAAGGTCAAATAGTATTTAAAACATCAGATAGTGAATTAATGGATAGAGTTCAAGCTACATTTACACAAGATAAAGAATTTGTAAAAAATATAATTGATGCAAAAATTACTATAAAATTAGGTCAAAAACCAATACTTACTTTAATGGATAGAAATAAAAATAAAGTTATTGTAGAAGGCGATAAAATAGTTGAAGAAGCTATGAAAGTAGCTTTAAGCAAAGAAAAAGTAGATACTCAATTAAGAAAACTTGGAAATACACCTTATGAGCTAGATTCATTAGAAATTGAATTAGATGAGAACGTTAGTTTACCAGTAAGCTTATTAAATCAAATGAGAAGAGATTGTATTGAACTTTTAGATAAAGAAAGAGTAAGTATAAAAAATAGAAAATATAAAAATAAGAATGTAAAGTACAAACCTGTACAATATAATAGAAATAAAAAACAAGAAATCTCTGTTAAAGTTAAAAACTTAGAACAATTAGAAAGTGCATTAGAATGTGGTGTAGATAGAATATATTATGAAGATACTAACACAATAGATAAAGCTATGAGTTTAGCTTTTAAATATAATAAAAAAGTAATATACTCTGCACCTAGAATAATAAGAAATAAAGAATATAATCAATTAGCAAAGGCTAATAATGCAGGTGTAGAATCTGTACAAGTAGGAAATTATGGTTCAATAGATTACTTTAAAGATAAAAAATTAAATATAGATTACTATTTAAATGCATTTAATAGTGAAACTATAAATTACTATAAAGAAATAGGTGCAGATACTTTATGTATATCTCAAGAGTTAAATATAAATGAGATAAAAGAAACAATAAAGTATACTGATATAAATATAGAATCTGTAGTTTATGGATATACTCCACTTATGATAACAGAATACTGTCCTATGGGAGTAATTGTTCGTGACTGTAAAAAAGACAAAAGAGTTGCTAAATGTAAGGAAAGTATATATGCATTAAGAAATTCTAAAGGAGATGAATTTAGAGTTTCACAAGATATATTCTGTAGAAGTACAATATATAATTCAAATGTTACTTGTATGTTAGATAATTTATATGAACTTCATGAAATAGGAATAAATATGATTAGATTAGACTTTACATTAGAAGATAAAGATACTGTTAAAGAAGTTATAAAAGCTCACCAAGAAGTTTTAGCTAATGATTATAGATTAGGATCAAAAGCTACTAAACTTTATAATAAATTAGATTCAAAAGGTACAACGTCAGGACATTATTATAAAGGTGTAGAAT
This sequence comes from uncultured Romboutsia sp., assembly GCA_937880075.1. GTDB lineage: Bacteria > Bacillota > Clostridia > Peptostreptococcales > Peptostreptococcaceae > Romboutsia. The sequence continues at coordinate 13,423 of CALFLM010000102.1, forward strand.
AATAAGTTAAATTGACTATATTAAGCAAATATGATAATATTACAAAATAATAAAAGTTAAATAATGCTCTGGGTATAAAACTTATCCAGAGCATTAATAATTTACGAGCGAAAAATTTATATACAATGAAAGTGAGACATAAATATGAGTAAAAAAGCATTTATAGGTAGAAAATTAAAAGAAGCTAGAATGTATAGAGGTAAGACAATAGAAATGCTAGCAAAAGAAACTAATATAAATAAAAAAGATATAATTGCATTTGAAGAAGATAAATATAAGCCAACATTAGAAAATGAAATGAAGTTATCAAATGCATTAAGTTTCCCTAAAGAATTTTTTAAACAAGCAGATAATGTAAAATTAACTATTGATTCAACTCATATAAGACCTGAATGTACAATACCAAAAGTAGAGCAAATAGCATTTAGAGAAAAATTAGCTATGACTCATAGGATATTAACTTTTTTAGAAGGATATATCCAATTCCCACAAATGAATATACCAACAGACTTAAATAAAAATGAAGATATAGAAGAATTAGCTACTAAGGTAAGAAGATATTGGAACTTAGGTGATGGGATTATAGGTAATATGCTAACATTACTTGAGATAAATGGGATAATTGTATCAGATGCTAATATAGATAAAAAAGGAGCTCTATCATTTAGCCAAAAGCAAACTGTAAATGGAAATAGTAGATACTTCGTATCTTTAGGTAACGATAAAAAATCAGCATGTACAAGAAACTATGATTTAGCATATGAACTAGCATATATTGTAGCAACAGAAGCAAATATACAATCAAAGAAATTTTCTAAAGATGAATTTGCTTGTGCATTTTTAATGCCAAAAGAAACTTTTATAGAAGACTTAAAGATGGTAAATGATTTAGATGATTATATAGACTTAAAGAAAAAGTGGATAGTTCCAATATCAGCTATAATTCTAAGAGCATATCAATTAGGCGAAATAAGTTATAAAAAATATATGTATCTAATGAATGAAATGGACAAAAGAGGATGGTTAAAGAAAGAACCATTAGAAGAAAATATAAAAGCTACAAGCCCTGTATTATTAAAAAAATCTATAGATATATTAATAGACAATAATATAATGAGTAAGGCTAGTTTAATATTAAACTTATCTAACTGGGGATTACATCTTAATCAAGATGAAGTAGAAGTTTTATTAGGGTTTAAAGAAGGTAAATTAACTAAAGATACAAATAAAAAAGCAAAGGTAACAAAAGTTAATTTTAAATCTAAAAAAAGATAATTAAATACTGATATAAAAAGCAGGAGTTTCTTATGAATAAAAAAATTATAGGAATGAGTTTATTAACTATAATAGTATTTTTATTTATAGTTGGTTGCAATAAATCTGAAGCAAATAATGTTACTAATTTAAATAGCATAGATAAGAAAAGTATAAATCCTATATCAAAAAGTACAGCCATAAATATATTAAAAGCAGAGTATGGAGATAATATCTTAGTTGAAGACGAGGATATAAAATTAATAGGAGATTTATATTTTATAGATGTTTATGTTGAAATAGAAGATAGTGAAGAAAATGAAGATAACGAAAGTCACGAAACACATACTCATAGACAAAGTTTAGGAACTAAAAAGATAGATAAATATACTGGAGAGATTGTAACAGAATAAATATAAAAATAAATGGGGCTGTCGCACTAAAAATTTATATACAATATGTTGTGCTAATTCAAATTATAAATAACTATATATTGTATTATTTACTCTTAATGCGACAACCCATGTTATTATGTTTAACGAGAAATATATTTATATTAATATTGATTCATACTTTTTAATATAGAAACTAAATAATCCCAAGTACGTTTAGTAGAAGATATATTTAAATGTTCATTAGGTGTATGAACTTCAAACATATCAGGTCCAAGAGATATAGCTTGTGTATGAGGCATTTTATCTAGCAATAATCCACATTCAAGACCAGCATGTATAGCCATTATAATAGGCTTTTTACCAGTTAATTTTTCGTAAGTTTCAGCACATATTTTTTCCAATTTAGAACCTTTAGCATACTCCCAAGCTGGATAATCACTATCTAACTTTAATGTTCCATCTAAGCTATTAGCAAGTAAGTCCATTTTATTAGTTATATCATCTTTTAATGTTTTTACAGAACTTCTAACAGCACATTCGAATGTAACCAAATTTTCAGTAGTATGAACAACACCTAAGTTTGTTGAACTTTCAACAAGACCTTCTATATCCATACTCATAGTTTGTATTCCATTAGGTATTAAATTTAATAAAGTAACTACATTTGATTTTGTTTTTTCAGTAAACACTTTATCAACAGTAGTTTCAAAACATTCTATATTTATACCAGGATCAGAAGTACTAAATTCATGTTTAAATGTATTCATTATTTCATTTATACAATTTTTAGTTTTTTCAACATCATTTTTATCTACAACTATTATAGCTTCACACTCACGAGGTATGGCATTGTTTTTAGAACCACCTTGAATTTTAGCTAAGTCGTATTTTACACATAATAAATTTAAAAGTCTTCCCATTAATCTATTTGAATTTGCTCTTTGTTTTACTATATCCATTCCAGAGTGTCCACCAAGTAATCCTTTTATTTCAACTAATAAAGCTTGTTTATTAGTATCAGCATTAGTATATTCAGCATTTAACTCAGATAAAGCAGTAACTCCACCAGCACAACTAACTAGTAAGTATCCCTCTTCTTCAGAGTCAAGATTTATTATATACTGACCTTTTAATTGAGATCCATCTAAAGCTATGGCACCACTCATACCAGCTTCCTCATCAGTAGTTATTAAAACTTCTATTGAAGGATGTTCTAAGTTATTAGATGCAAGTACAGCCATTCCCATAGCAACAGCTATACCATTGTCAGCACCTAGAGTAGTTCCAGTTGCATACACCATATCATTTTCGACTCTTAATTTTATAGGATCAGTAACAAAGTTATGGTCAGTATCTTTGTTCTTTTCACAAACCATATCCATATGACCTTGAAGTATTACACCAGGACAGTTTTCGTATCCTTTTGTAGCAGGTTTTCTTATTATTATATTAAGAGTATCATCTTGTATAGTTTCAAGCCCTAAATCCTCACCAAATTTTTTTAAATAGTCACTTATAGCTTTCTCATTTCCAGAACCACGAGGTATTTGAGAGATTTCCTCAAAATATTTAAAAACAAGTTCAGGTTGCAACCCCTTTAAAACATTTTCCATAAAAACAACTCCTTTTAGATTAATTTAAAATAGATATTTTAAAAATAGTAAATAATATTTTTATATCACAAATAAAGTATCATTATGTATAATATAAAATATCTATATAAATAGTATAATACAAAATGTGTAAAAGACACATAGTAAAATAGAAATTAAAAAATGAAAAAATTAAGGAGGAATTATGAACCCAAAATCGCTGAGAGTTTTAGAATTCAATAAAATAATTGAATTATTGAAAAGTAAAGCTTCATCTTCGTTAGGTTTAAAATATATAGAAGAGTTAGTTCCAAGTTCAGATTTTGAAGAAGTTAAGTATATGCAGCAAGAAACAAGTGAAACACAATCAATACTTACTAAAAGAGGATATGTTGGATTGCAAGGTATACATGATATAGAAGATAAAGTTAAAAGAGCTGGAGTAGGAGCAAGCCTTGACCCAGGAAGTTTAATAATGATAGCTGATACATTAAGAGCTGCTAGAACATTAAGAAATAGTTTATCAGGTAGTGATGAAGAAGATTTTAATTATCCAATAATACAATCTTTATCAAATGGATTATATGCATATAGAGAGATAGAAGATGCAATATATAATGCAATAATAAGTGAAGTAGAAATATCAGATAATGCATCATCAACACTTAGAGATATTAGAAGAAGAATAGTTCAAAAGAATCAATCTATAAGATCTAAGTTAAATTCTATAATATCATCAACTACATATCAAAAGTATTTACAGGATGCAATAATATCGGTAAGAGGAGATAGATTTGTAGTTCCTGTAAAAGCTGAATATAGATCTCAAGTTGCAGGTATAGTTCACGATCAATCCTCATCAGGAGCAACATTATTCATAGAACCTATGAGTATAGTTGATATGAACAATGAACTTAGACAATTAAGACTTAGTGAACAAGAAGAAATAGAAAGAATACTTCAAGAATTATCAGGTATGGTCGGTGAAGTAAGCGAAGATTTAATATCAAACCAAGAAATATTAGGTAGACTTGATTTTGCTTTTGCAAAAGGTAAGCTATCAATGCAAATGAGAGGGATAGAGCCTACATTAAATAAAGATAAGTTTATAAATATAAAAAATGGTAGACATCCATTATTAGATAAGAAAACTGTAGTTCCAAATAGTATATATTTAGGTCGAGATTTTCATACATTAGTTATAACGGGACCAAACACAGGTGGTAAAACTGTAACAATAAAAACTGTTGGATTATTTGCCCTTATGACTCAAAGTGGACTTCATATATCTGCAGATTATGGAAGTAGCATGTGTGTATATGATAACATATTTGCTGATATAGGAGATGAACAAAGTATAGAGCAGAGTTTATCAACATTCTCATCTCACATGACAAATATCGTAGCGATATTAAAAGATGTAACTGAAAATTCTTTAGTTATATTTGATGAATTAGGTGCAGGAACAGATCCTATAGAGGGGGCAGCACTTGCTATAGCAATACTTGAAGATGTAGCTATGGCAGGAGCAAGATGTATAGCTACAACTCACTATAGTGAGATAAAAAATTATGCACTTACTAAAAGTGGTGTAGAAAATGCAGCTGTAGAATTTGATTTAGAGACATTAAGTCCAACCTATAAATTATTAATAGGAGTACCAGGTAAATCAAATGCCTTTGAAATTTCTAGAAAATTAGGGCTCAATGATTATATAATAACTAGGGCTAAGGAATTTATAAATACAGAAAATATAGAACTAGAAGATGTTTTACAAAGTGCAGAAAAAAATAGGATAAAGGCTGAAGAAGAAAGAATAAAAGCAGAGAAATTAAGAGAAAACATAGAAAAATTAAAGATAGAATATGATGAAAAACTTGAAAAGTTTGCAAATCAAAAAGAAAAAATGATTGAACAAGCAAGACAAGAAGCATTTAGAATCACTAGACAAGCAAAAGAAGAAGTAGATAATATAATAAAAGAATTAAGAAGATTAGAAGAAGAAAGAGCATCAAAAGAAAAAAATCAACAAATAGAGGCACTTAGAAAAGAATTAACAAGCACTATGGGAAGTTTACAGCCTACCGTTAAGAGTATGATAGTTCCTAAAGTTGCAAGCAAAGAAATAACTGATTTAAAACAAGGAGAAGATGTAAGAGTAATAACTTTAAATCAAGAAGGTACTGTTGTTTCTGTAGATAAGAATAAAAAAGAGGCAGTAGTACAAATTGGGATAATGAAAATGACATTACCGTTTAAATCATTACAAAAGGTTAAAAAAGATATTAAGAAAACTGTAACAAAATCAACTAGAAATATAATAAAATCTAAGTCTGGTAAAGTAAAAAGTGAAGTTGATTTAAGAGGTATGAACTTAGAAGAAGCAATTATGGAACTTGAAAAGTACCTAGATGATGCATATGTAGCAGGTCTAGAAAATGTCACAATAATACATGGTATAGGTACAGGAGTTTTAAAATCAGGTCTTCAAGATATATTAAGAAGAAACAGACATGTAAAATCACAAAGAGCTGGTCAATACGGTGAAGGTGGAGCAGGAGTAACTATAGTTACATTAAAATAAGTATTAGATAATAAGGTGATATATATGATATTAGTATCTGCATGCTTACTTGGAATAAACTGTAAGTACAATGGTGATAATAATAAAAATGAAAAAGTAGAAGAATATCTTAAAGATAAACAGTTTATAATGGTTTGCCCGGAACAATTAGGAGGACTATCAACACCACGTGAGCCATCAGAGATTATAAGGCTAGATGGCAAAGCTGTTATAGAAGGAAAAACCAGTGTGATAAACAATAAAAGATTAGATGTAACAAAACAATTTAAACAAGGTGCTATGGAAACTTTAAAAATAGCAAAACTATATGGTTGTAAAAAAGCTATCTTAAAGGAAGGAAGCCCTTCATGTGGATCTAGTTTTATATATGATGGAACTTTTACTGGTAAAAAAATACAGGGGGCAGGAGTAACAACTGCTTTCCTTAGACAATATGGGATAGAAGTTATTAGCGAAAAGGATATAATATAGATATATAATATTAAATAGTTTCAAATACCTTGAAAAAACTTAGAATTTGATTTACCATAAAATAATAATAAAAAGAGAGGAGCAATATAATGCAAGACTTTAAAGTATCAGTAGCAACATGCTTAAAAGAATATATAGAAGAATTAACATTAGAAGAAATAACAGCGCTTATAGAAGTGCCACCAAATAAAGATATGGGAGATTTTGCATTTCCATGCTTTAAATTAGCAAAAGTATTTAGAAAAGCACCTAATATGATAGCATCTGAATTATCAGAAAAAATAGAACCTAAAGGAGTTATATCTAAGGTTACACCATTAGGTGGATATATAAACTTCTTTGTTAACAAATCTCAATTAGCAGAAACAGTTATAAAGGATGTATTAACAAAGAAAGAAAAATATGGACATAGTGATTTAGGTAAGGATAAAACTATAGTAATAGATTTCTCATCTCCTAATATAGCAAAGCCATTCCATATAGGTCATATAAGAACTACAGTTATAGGAAATGCTTTATACAAAATATATGATTCTCAAGGATACAATACAGTTAGAATAAACCATTTAGGAGACTATGGAACTCAATTTGGTAAGCTTATAGTAGCTTTCAAATTATGGGGTAGTAAAGAAGCTGTAGAAGCTAACCCAATACCAGAGTTATTAAAATTATACATACAATTTCATGATGAAGCTGAAAAGCATCCAGAAATGGAAGATGAGGCAAGAGCTTGGTTTACTAAATTAGAAAATGGAGATAAAGAAGCAAAAGAATTATGGCAATGGTTCAGAGATGAAAGTTTAAAGGAATTTGCTAGAGTTTACGATTTATTAGATATAGAATTTGATTCATACAACGGAGAAAGTTTCTATTCAGATAAGATGGATAGAGTTATAAATATAATAAAAGACAAAGGATTACTTAAAGAATCTCAAGGAACTAATATAGTAGATTTAGAAGAATATAATATGCCACCAGCACTTATAACTAAAAATGATGGATCTACATTATATATGACAAGAGACTTAGCTGCAGCATTATACAGAAAAGAAAATTATGACTTTGAAAAATGTATATATGTAGTTGGTTCACAGCAAAGCTTACATTTCCAACAATTATTTAAAGTTTTAGAACTTGTTGGATTTGAATGGGCTAAGGATATGGTACACGTTGCATTTGGTATGGTTGCTTTAGAAGAGGGAACTATGTCTACAAGAAAAGGTAGAGTGGTATTTTTAGAAGATGTCTTAAAACAAGCTATAGAAAAGACAAGAGAAACTATGCTTGCTAAAAATCCAAATGCATTAAACGTTGATGAAATAGCTAAACAAGTTGGAGTTGGAGCAGTAGTATTCCAAGAATTATCTAACAGTAGAATAAAAGATTATACATTCTCATGGTCAAGGACATTAAGCTTTGAAGGAGAAACAGGGCCTTACGTTCAATATACTCATGCTAGATGTTGTGCAGTTTTAAGAAAAGCTGAAGAAGAAGTTACAACAGATATTAATTATGAATTATTAACTGATGTAGATAGTGTGGAAGTTTTAAAAGTTATAGCATCATTTAATAAAACTATACTTAATTCTATGAGAAAGAACGAGCCACATATAATAACAAGATTTGTTCTAGATTTAGCACAAGCATTTAATAAATTCTACCATGATAACTCTATATTAGTAGAAGATGCTGAGTTAAGAAAAGCTAGACTTGCTTTAGTTTGTGCTACTAGACAGGCACTAGAAAATGGTCTTAAATTATTAGGAATGCAAGCACCAGAAAGAATGTAATTTATATAAAGATACAGGGATGTCGAAAATCGATACTTTACATCTAAAAATGTAATATTGTATAATGATAGTAAGCAATATAGTAGTATGCATTTGTTTGTACATTACTATTCCCCTGTATAAACGACAGCTTATAAGCTGTCTCTTTTTTTTGATTCATATAGGTTATAATAGAGTATATTAAACTAATTACTTGATAAAAATAATAATTATAAAATGTTACAAGGAAAATAATATTTATGAAAGATAATTTAATAAAGAAAGCTTATATATCAGCATTTGATATAGATGATAAGTATTTAAAGGACTTAATAATAGTAAACACAAAATGTTTAGTAGATGACAATACACAAAGATGTGTATATATAGATAACAATAGATTAAGAGATGAATTAATATATTATAAGTTTTATGGAGAAAGTCCAAATTACAATAATATACTTAACATTTTATTACCTGTAATAATTTCCAATACTAATATTAAGAAAAGTGAAGAAGAAGTACTTGAATTAATTCAAAAGTATGTTAAATACTTTAAAAAAGAAGAACACTTATTTGAATACATATTATCTTCTGTTTTATACAACTCAATTATTCATAATATAATAGAAAATAACACAATAGAATATAAAGATTTGCTTCAAAAAATAAAGGAACAAATTATAGAATTTACTATTTCATTAGATAAAGCAAGTACTATAAAGTTTCATATGGCAAGAATAAATGCAATACAGCAAATAGATAAGTATATAGATTTGAAAGTACAAGATTATGACGATGAGAAAATTTTAGGAAGTTTATTAAACATATTATATGATATATATATTGAAGATAGAGAAGTTAAAGATTTTGGAAGTAAAAGTATAAAAAAATCTATATTATCTATATTAGGTGATGATGAAAATCTCAATATAGATAATATAGACTTTATTTTATCGATGTCAAAATACATAGTCAAATTAAGACAGTATAAAATTAATAAAAGAGTATACGATAAAAACTCAGATCCTAGATACTTAATAAATCTTAATGAAGGGGATACGTATAATGATCCTATATTCAATCAGATAAAAATTGTATCTAAGAATTTTAATAATAATATACTAAATATAAATATTAAATCTAAATCTGGCTTATATGTATTAAAATTTAAAAAAGCATAGAATTTAGTTGTTTGACTCTAAATAGTTTATAAAGTCTTCTTCTGTTGTTTCAGTTAAAAAACAGATTTCTTTTACTATACTATTTCTAAGATCGATAAAATCTTCAAGACCTGTATTTTCATTAGTGTATTCTAATGCTTTTAGAATAAGTAATAAGTCTCTCTTTGATAAAGCGTTGATAGATACTTGGTCAATTAATTCCATAAAAAACTTCCTTTCTAACTTATATAATTATAGTACTAATATTCTACAAAATATATGTAAAAACCTTCTATTAAAAATTATTTTGATAATGTTTTACACATATTATTTTAACCTAAAAATAGCATAAAAATATACAATAATTTAATAAAGAGGTGAAATAATTGAAAATTTTATTAACAACATTAAATTCTAAGTTTATACATACCAATTTAGCTATAAGATATTTGAAATCATATACTAAAGATTTAGTTGATGTAGATATAAGAGAGTATACAATTAATAATGATTTAGACTATATATTAAAAGATATATACAAAAATGACTATGATGTAATATTATTCTCAACATATATTTGGAATGTATTAGATATAGTAAAACTTTGTGAAAATGTAAAAAAAGTAAAACCAAATACAATCATAGGTTTAGGCGGGCCAGAAGTAAGTTATGACAGCGAATATGCTATGGAAAAATATCCATTTGTAGATTATATATTATGTGGTGAAGGTGAGTTAGTATTTAGAGATTTAGTTATGCACCTTCAAGGTAACAAGGATATAGAAGATGTAGAAGGTATAGTATATAGAAATAATGGAAAAGTCGTAGTAAATAGACCGAAAGAATTACTACAAAATTTAGATGAAATACCAAGTCCTTATGAAAATCTAGATCCTAAGGAATATGAAAATAGAATTGTTTATTATGAAACATCAAGAGGATGTCCTTTTAACTGTCAATATTGTTTATCATCTACCCTTAAAGGATTAAGATACTTCAGTATAGATAGAGTTAAAAAAGATTTAAAAGCTTTAATAGATGCAAGAGTATCACAAATTAAATTTATAGATAGAACGTTTAATGCAAATAAGAAGTTTGCAAAAGAGATAATGAATTTCCTTATGGAAAATGATAATGATTATACTACATATCATTTTGAGGTAACAGCACATTTATTAGATGATGATATGTTAGAGTTTTTATCTAATTGCAAAGAAGGATTATTCCAATTTGAGATAGGTGTTCAAACTACTAATCAAAAAGCACTAGATGCAGTTGGAAGAAGAGATGACTTTGGTAAGTTATCTAAAGTAGTTAAGCAAATATCTTCGTATAGAAATATACATCAACATTTAGATTTAATAGCAGGACTTCCTTATGAAGATTATGCTAGCTTTGAAAACTCATTTAATGATGTATTTAATTTAGGTATAGAACATTTGCAATTAGGATTTTTAAAAATGATAAAAGGAACTGGAGTAAGAAAAACTGCAAATGAGCATGGATATAGATATAAAGATTATCCACCATATGAAGTATTATATAATGATTATATTACTTACTCTCAAATTTTAAAATTAAAAGATATAGAAGAAATTTTAGAAAGATACTATAATTCTAAGAATTTTGTATTATCTATGAGATATATAATATTTAATTATTTCAAAGAAAGTCCATTTAAATTTTTTGAAGAATTTGCAACTTATTTTGACGAAAATGGATATTTTGATGCTGCTCAAGGAAAAAATCAACTTTATAAAATATTATTAGATTTCTACTGTGAATGTATAAATAAAGACAATGATTTATTTAATGATATACTAAAATATGACTATATATCATTAGGTAAGGCATCGAATATACCACAATTTTTCAACAAGTTTGATATAGAAGACTTTAAGAATAGATGTCATGTATTTTTACAAGATGAAAATAATATATCAAAATATTTACCTAATTTTTACAACAAACCAGCGAAACATATTATAAAGTATGTGCACTTTGAGCCTTTTAAATTTGATATACTAGAGCTTAAAAAAGATATAAACAAAAATATATACAAAAAAGACAATGTAGTAATGTTTATATATGATGATAAAAAGATATTTGAGAAATCAAAGGCTTATAAAGTTAGTGTCTAGGAGGTTAGTATGAAATTTAAAATAGAAAAACATATATTAAAAAAAGCTGAAGAGTTATCTTTTATAACTATAAAGCATGATAGTGAATTTAAATTAGAGGGATATACTATACCAAAAGAAGGATTACAGGTACCTATAAAAAATGAAGTATTAGTAAAAGGTATAAAAGAAAAAACTGCCCAAGACAATATAAATGCAATGTCTATTGCTGATGCAATGATATACATAATAGGTATAGATAGTCAATTTAGATATAATGAGGAATATAAAAACTTCTTAAATGCATTTAAAAATAAAGTTAACTTAGATTTAAATGCATATATGGGATATATGTCTAGAAAGTATTTTGATATTGGGGAATATACTGATTCTTTAATATACTTAAAAGCGCTTATAACTATGAAAAATGATGATATAAATGGATTATACCACTATGCTATAGTTTGCCAAGAAGTTGCTAAGAAGTATCAAAAAGACGATAATGATAAAGCTATGAATGATTTCTTATTAGAAGCATTAAATAAATTAGAAATGGTAATAGATTTAGATCCAGAATTTGCATTAGGATATTATCACCTAGGATATCATTATTATAATCAAGGTCAATATGTAAAATCTAAAGTAATATGGGAAGAAGCATTAAAGTTAGGATTAGATGAAGATACAACATCTGAAATACAAGAAAATATAGGTAAGATGGACTTTAAAGTTCAATACGAAGAAGGATATAATTTAGTATTCCAAGGAAGAAATGAAGAAGGTCTAGAAAAATTATTACCTTTAGAAGAAGATAATTCAGATTGGTGGAATTTATTATTCATGATAGGTTTAGCTTATAAAAATATGAATGAAATTGAGACAGCTAAAAAATATTTTGAAAAAATATTATTAATAAAACCGCATCAAGTTGATACTATGGTTGAACTTGGTCTTTGTGAAGCAAGTACTTTCAATATGGAAAAAGCTATAGAATATTTTGAAACTGCTGCTAAAATAAAAGAAGATCCGGAAATATTATGTAACCTAGGAATGGCATATTTAAATAATGGAGATTTAGATGATGCTATATATTATATAGAGAGAGCTTATGAGCTAGATCCACAAGATGAGATAACTATAGCGTGTTTAAAAGAACTAGATAAATATAGGTAAAAAAAATAAAGATAAATGTTAAAACTTCTATTTTAATTATAGAAGTTTTTTTTTGCACAAGGTGTTATTATTAACTATATAAAAGGGGGGATTAATTTGGTAAAAGAATTAAAAGATATGTTGGATATCCTTAAGATTGAAGAGAAATTAATTCTTTCTGTAGCTGCAGCAGAAGACAAAGAAGTTTTACAGGCTGTAAAAGATGCAGTAGAAAGACAAATAATAGAACCTATACTAGTTGGAGATATTTATAAAATAAAGTCGATTTCAGAAGAAATAAACTTTGATTTAACTGGAATAAAAATATTAAATTCTAATAACATAGAAGAGAGTGCTAAAATAGCTGTTGAGTTAGTATCAACTAAAAATGCAGATTTTTTAATGAAAGGTATTTTAGATACTTCAGTTCTTTTAAAATCTGTATTAAATAAAGATTATGGTCTTAGAGCTAATAGTCTTCTTAGTCATGTCGTTGCATATCAAATTAAAAATTATCACAAATTATTATTAATAACAGATGGTGGTATGAATATTTCACCTAATTATGAACAAAAAAAGGTGATACTTAAAAATGCTGTACAAGCAGCTAAAGCTTTAGGTATAGATACTGTAAAAGTGGCATGTCTTGCTGCTAAAGAAAAAGTGAATCCTAAAATGCAAGCTACTGTAGACGGAGATTTATTACAAAAGGCATCTATAGATGGTAAGTTTGGTAAAGATGTTATAGTTGAAGGTCCGTTAGCATTAGATATAGCATTATCAAAAGAAGCGAGTATCATAAAAGGCTTTAAGAGTGAAGTATCAGGGGATGTTGATATTTTATTAGTACCTACTATAGAAGTTGGTAATGGAATAGGCAAATCATTTACATATATGGCTAATGCTAAATCAGCAGGAGTTATTATGGGGGCAAAAGCACCAATAGTATTAGTTTCAAGATCTGATAGTTCAGAATCAAAATTATATTCTATAGCATATGGAGCTCTTATAGCAAAAAATATTAAATAATTTATAAAAATATATATTTTTAATTTAAATTTTTAAGATGATAAAAAGTTATTAAAAATTTAACAAAATTAAATTAAATTAGCATATAATCAAATTAAGAAATACAGAGACTTAATTTTTAATTGACATATCTTTTATTCATCCTGGAATTTACAAATCAAGGTATAGGGGGATATAGGAATATGGATAAAAAAATGATGACTATTGATTTAAATAGTAAAGTATTATTAGATAAGGCTGAAAAAGATGGTGTAGAAACAATGTATGATAGAAAACTAAACATGAAGGCTCAATGTGGATTTGGTCTTCAAGGCAACTGCTGTAGAATATGTGCAGCTGGACCATGTAGAATAACTCCTAAAACACCAAGAGGTTTATGTGGAGCAGATGAACATGTTATAGTCGGAAGAAACTTTGCAAGAATGGTTGCAGCTGGAACGGCAGCTCACTCTGACCATGCTAGAGGGATAGCTCATACATTATCTATAGCAAGTAGAGAAGGAAATTACACTATAAAAGATGAAGTTAAGTTATTAAACTTAGCTAAAGAGTGGAATGTAGAAACAGAAGGTAGAGATATTTATGATATTGCACATGAAGTAGCAGATATTGCATTAATGGAATTTGGTAAACCTCATGGTACATTAAATTTCTTAAGTCGTGCACCTAAAGCAAGACAAGAATTATGGAATAAAAATTCAATTGCACCAAGAGCAATTGATAGAGAAATTGCTACATTAATACATTCAACTCATATGGGCTGTACAGCAGATATAGATAGTTTAATAGACATATCAATGAGAACTTCATTGGCAGATGGATGGGGTGGATCAATGATAGGTACCATATTTAGTGATATCTTATTTGGAACACCTACAGTAAGGCAATCAGAATCAAATTTAGGTGTCTTAGAAGAGAATAAAGTAAATATAATATTACATGGCCATGAACCATCATTATCAGAAATGATAGTTTTAGCATCTGAAGATCCAGAATTAGTTGAACTAGCTAAAGAAGTTGGATCAGATGGTATAAACTTAGCAGGAATGTGTTGCACAGGTAACGAAGTTACTATGAGACACGGTGTAAAAACTGCAGGAGACTTCCATCAACAAGAACTTGCTATAATTACTGGCGCAGTAGAAGCAATGATAGTTGACGTACAATGTATATTCCCATCATTGGCAAGGGTTGCCGATTGTTATCACACTAAATTCATAACAACATCTCCAAAGGCTAAAATAGCCGGATCAACATACATAGAATTTTCAGAAGAAACTGCATATGAAGATGCAAAACAAATAGTAAGAGAAGCAATATTAAACTTTAAAAATAGAGATAAAGAAAAAGTATTAATACCTGAATTAAAGTCATCAACAACAGTAGGATTCAGTGAACAAGCAATATTAAGTCAATTGGATAGAGTTGTAAACTCTCAAATAGATAAGCCAGGAACTCTTAAACCATTAGTAGACTGCTTAAAATCAGGGGTGCTAAGAGGTGTAGTAGGTGTTGTCGGATGTAACAATGCAAGAAGTGTTTCAAATAAAGCACATATAGAAATAATGAAGGAATTAATTAAAAATGACATATTAGTAGTTACAACAGGATGTGGCGCTTCAGCAGCAGGTAAATATGGATTATTAACTAAAGAAGCTAGATCACTTGCTGGTAAAGGTCTTTTAACTGTTTGTGAATTAGTTGATATACCACCAGTTATACACTTAGGTTCATGTGTAGATTGTAGTCGTATATTACAAGTTGTTGCTGGCGTTGCTAACTTCTTAGATATGGATATATCTGAAATACCAGTAGCAGGTGTTGCTCCAGAATGGATGTCAGAAAAAGCAGTTGCTATAGGAACTTATGTTGTGGCTTCAGGTATAGACACATATTTAGGTATAATGCCTCCAGTAGGTGGTTCATCAAGAGCAGTAGAAATATTATGTAATCAATTACAAGATAAAGTGGGTGCTAAATTTACAGTTAATGAAAATCCAGAAGAATTAGCACAAATAATAATATCTGATATAGAAAAGAAACGTGTTGGTTTTGAAAAATTAGTTGAAGAAAAAATGAATCAAGTAATTGAAGTAGAAGCTTAGTAATATAAAAAATAAAAGGTTTTCGAAAGTAATATTTAATAATGTTTATAAATAAACGTATGAAAAGACAAAGAATTTAGATAAATATACATATTATTATATGATTTATCTATTAGAAAAGGTGGTATAATATGAAAATAGCGGTAACAGGTAAAGGTGGAGTAGGAAAGACAACTTTTTCTTCTATGTTGTCTAGAATGTTTGCAGATGATGGATACAGAGTAGTTGCTGTAGATGCAGACCCTGATGCCAATTTAGGTTTAGCATTAGGATTTCCAAAAGAAGTATATGATTCTATAGTTCCAATATCAGAAATGAGAAAATTAATTTCTGAAAGAACAGCTGCACAAACAGGAACTTTTAATAAAATGTTTAAATTAAACCCAAAGGTAGATGATATACCTAAAAATTATTGTAAAGAACACAATGGTGTTAGATTACTTACGTTAGGTACTGTAGACTCTGGTGGTTCAGGGTGTGTTTGCCCAGAACATGTATTATTAAAAAGACTTTGCTCACATCTAATATTACAAAATAAAGATGTAGTAGTAATGGATATGGAAGCAGGAATTGAACACTTGGGCAGGGGAACTGCACAGGGGGTTGATGCTTTTATAGTAGTAGTTGAGCCAGGTGAAAGAAGTCTACAAACCTATAGAAAAGTTAAATCTTTAGGTAAGGATATAGGTGTTAAACAAGTATTTGTTGTAGGCAACAAAGTTAGAAATAAAGAAGATGAAGAATTTATAATATCTAATTTAGAAGATGGAGAAGCTTTAGGTTTTATTTATTACAATCAAGATGTTATAAATTCAGATAGAAGTAATAAATCTCCATATGACACTAGCCAAGAAACTAAAAATCAAATTGAAGTAATAAAAAATAAGTTGATTGGATTAAGTGTATCCTGTAATTAAAAAGCTAAAAAGTAATAATCATATATATAAATTATTTATTAAACATAAATAATTTATATATATTGAAATTTAAATATTTAAATTATATGGGAGGATAGCAATTATGGGATTCAAATCAGATATTGAAATAGCTCAAGAAGCTAAACCACAAGATATAAGAGAGATAGCTAAAAAGTTAGGTTTAGGAGAAAATGAGATAGAATTATACGGTAAGTATAAAGCTAAAGTAGACTATAACTTACTAAAAAGAGGCAATAGTGATAAAAAGGCTAAGTTAATATTAACTACAGCTATAAATCCAACTCCAGCAGGAGAAGGAAAAACTACTACTACTATAGGAGTTTCAGATGGATTAGCTAAATTAGGTGAAAATGTATTAGTTGCATTAAGAGAACCTTCTTTAGGTCCTGTATTTGGTATTAAAGGTGGAGCAGCAGGTGGAGGATATGCACAAGTTGTTCCAATGGAAGATATAAATTTACATTTCACAGGAGATTTCCATGCTATAGGAGCTGCAAACAACTTATTAGCTGCTATGCTAGATAATCATATTCATCAAGGAAATGAGTTAGGGATAGATTCTAGAAGTATAACTTGGAGAAGATGCGTTGATATGAACGATAGACAACTAAGAAATGTTGTTGATGGGTTAGGTTCAAGAGCGGATGGTGTAGCAAGAGAAGATGGATTTGATATAACAGTTGCTTCAGAAGTAATGGCAGCTTTTTGTTTAGCAAGTGATATAGTTGATTTAAAAGCTAGATTAGGAAGAATAATAGTAGGATACAACTTCCAAGGAGAACCTGTAACAGCAGAACAATTAAAAGCTAATGGAGCTATGGCAGCATTATTAAAAGATGCATTAAAGCCAAATTTAGTTCAAACATTAGAAGGAACACCAGCGTTTGTTCATGGTGGGCCATTTGCAAATATAGCTCATGGATGTAACTCTGTTATAGCTACAAGAATGGCTATGCACTTTGCTGATTACGTAGTAACTGAAGGTGGATTTGGTGCGGATTTAGGTGCTGAGAAATTCCTGGATATAAAATGTAGAATGGCTGATTTAAAACCTGATGCAGTTATAATAGTTGCTACAGTAAGAGCGCTAAAATACAATGGTGGAGTACCAAAAGACCAATTAAACACTGAAAACTTAGAAGCTTTAGAAGCTGGTCTTCCAAACTTATTAAAGCATGTTGAGAATATAACTAAAGTATTTAAGTTACCAGCAGTAGTTGCTATAAATGAATTCCCAACTGATACAGAAGCAGAAATTAACTTAGTAAGAGAAAGATGTAAAGAACTAGGTGTTAATGTTGCTTTATCTCAAGTATGGGCAAAAGGTGGAGAAGGCGGAATTGAACTAGCTAAAGAAGTTATAAGATTAACTAGTGAACCAAATGAATTTGAGTTCTGCTATGAAGATGATTTAAGTATAGAAGATAAGATAAACGCTATAGCTACTAAGATATATGGAGCTGATGGTGTAGATTTTACTCCACAAGCTAGAAAAGAATTAGAAAAACTAGAAAAATTAGGATTTTCTCACATGCCTATATGCATGGCTAAAACTCAATATTCTTTAACTGATGATCAAACTAAATTAGGTAGACCTACAGGATTTAGAATAACAGTTAGACAATTAACAGTATCAGCAGGAGCTGGATTTATAGTTGCTTTAACTGGTGCAATAATGAAGATGCCAGGACTTCCAAAGGTTCCAGCAGCTGAAAAAATAGATGTTGATGAAAATGGAATAATATCAGGATTATTCTAATAAATAATAATGTGGAGTGTGGAAAGTTCCACACTCCACTACATAGTATCTTTAGAGGATTTAAGGGGGAAATCATGAAGATATCTGAAAAAACTTGTGTTGAATTTGTAGATATATTAGCTTCAAAGTCAGCCGTACCTGGAGGAGGCGGAGCAGCAGCTTTAGTTGGTGCTATAGGAATGGCTTTAGGTAGTATGGTTTGCAACTTAACTATAGGAAAGAAAAAGTACGCTGAATATGAAGATAGTGTAAAAGAAATATTAGCAAAAGCAGGAGAAATAGAAAAGAAATTATTAAGTATGATTGATGAAGATGCAAAAAATTTCTTACCTCTTTCAAAAGCTTATGGACTTCCTACTTCAACTTATGAAGAAAAAAAAATAAAAGAAGAAACTATGGAAAAAGCATTAAAACTAGCTTGCGAAGTTCCAGTAAACATAGTAAGAGTATGTTTTGATGCTATAAAATTACATCAGGATTTAGTTGATAAAGGTTCAAGACTTGCTATAAGTGATGTGGGTGTTGGAGTTCAATGTTTAAGGGCTTCAATACTTAGTGGTCAGCTAAATGTAGCAATAAATATAAACTCTATAAAAGACATGGAGTATGTTGAAAAAGTAAGAAATGAAGTAAATAACTTAGTAGAAGAAGGCGTAAAAATATGTGATGAAGTTTACACTAAAGTAGAAAAAGCTCTAGAAAAATAATTATTTAAAATAGAAAATTAATACAAGCTATACTTGTATATTATATAAATTTTAAGGGGGCGTTTTTAATGGAAGTAACTGCAACTAAAGGTCAAATAATAAAAGGAAAGCCAGTAGCTGATCAAATAAGCGAGAATTTAATAAGAGAAGTTAATGAATTAGTTAAAGATGGTATAAATCCTAAGTTAGCTATAGTTAGAGTAGGAGCTAGAGGAGACGACTTAGCTTACGAAAGAGGGGCATTAAAGAGATGTCAAACTATAGGTATAAAAGCTGAAGTTGTAGAATTAGCAGAAGATGTAACACAAGAAGAATATGAAAATACATTAAGGAGTTTAAATGAAAATAAAGATATTCATGGTATATTATGCTTTAGACCACTTCCTAAACAATTAAACGAAGAAGCAATAAAATACGTTATATCTCCAGAAAAAGACGTAGATTGCTTTAGCCCAATCAACTCTGCAAAAATAATGGAAGGTGACAAATCAGGATTCCCACCATGTACCCCAACTGCAGTTGTAGAAATATTAAAACATTACGATGTTGAATTAAATGGTGCTAACGTAGTAGTACTTGGAAGAAGTATGGTAGTTGGTAAACCTGCATCAATGCTTTTATTAAATGAAAATGCAACTGTTACTATATGCCACTCTAGAACTAAAGATTTAGAAAAAATAACTTCAGAAGCTGATATATTAGTAGCTGCTGTTGGCAGAGCTAAAATGGTAAAAGAAAACTTTATAAAAGAAGGAGCAGTTGTAATTGATGTTGGTATAAATGTTGATGAAAATGGAAACTTATGTGGAGATGTTGATACAGCATCTGTACAAGATAAGGTATCAATGATAACTCCAGTTCCTGCAGGAGTAGGTTCTGTTACAACATCTATACTTGCTAAGCATGTAGTTAAGGCTTGTAAGTCTCAAAACAATAAATAATATATTGTAAGTTTTAGGGGGAAATAGAGATGATAATTTCTGAAAATAAGCCTATGAATGAAATCTTAGGATTTTTAAAAAATGCAGAGAAAGTAGTTTTAATTGGATGTAATCAGTGTGCTGCAACTTGTAAAAGTGGTGGAGAAGAAGAAGTTCTTAAAATGAAAGAAGTTTTAGAAGCAGAAGGAAAAACAGTTCTAGGATATAGTATATTAGATCCAGCATGTAACTTATTAAAATCTAAGAAAGATTTAAAGGCACTAAAATCTGAATTAGCAGATACAGATGCGGTTTTATCTTTAGCCTGTGGAGACGGAACGCAAACTATAGTTAAAAACCTTAAGAATATACCTGTTTATCCAGCAAACAATACTATGTTTATAGGGGAAACAAAGAGAGTTGGAGAATTTGAAGAAGCCTGTAAGGCTTGTGGAGAATGTGAGCTTGGATGGACTGGAGGAATATGTCCTGTGACTATGTGTGCTAAAGGATTAATAAACGGTGCATGTGGTGGAGCTAAAAATGGTAAGTGCGAAATAAATAAAGATAATGATTGTGCTTGGGTAATGATATATGAAAGATTAAAAGATATAGATCAATTAGATAATCTTTTAGAAATGAGACCAATGAAGGATTACTCTAAACAAAATAATCCAAGAAGTTTAAATTTAAAAGAAAAACAAGCACAAAAAACTACTGCTAAAGCATAAGAGCTTCTAAAAGGTTATAAAAGGAGGATATTTTTAATGAGCTTATTAAGAGAAACATTAGAAAGTGGAAAGTTTGCAGTTACAACTGAGATGGCACCTCCAAAGGGAACAGACCTTTCGCATTTGATAGAATGTACTAAACCACTAGTAGGAAGAGTTCATGCGGCTAACGTTACAGATTTTCAATCTGCAGTTATGAGAACTACCTCACTTGCTACATGTAAATTATTAAAAGATGTTGGATTAGAACCAGTATTACAAATGACGGGTAGAGATAGAAATAGAATAGCTATACAAGGTGAAATGTTATCTGCGGGCGTATTTGGAATAAAAAATATGTTAGCTTTAACAGGTGACCATACAGTAGTTGGAGATCATCCACAGGCTAAAGGTGTATTTGATTTAGATTGTATAGGTATACTTCAAACTGCTGAAACATTAATGGGAGGAAAGGATTTAGTTGGAAATGAACTGAAAGGTTCTCCAGAATTTTACTTAGGAGCTTCAGTTACTCCAGAGTATGCTCCAATAGAAATACAATTAATGAAGATGCAAAAGAAAATAAATGCAGGAGCTAAGTTCTTTCAAACTCAGGCAGTATATGATATAGAGCATATGAGAGAATTTAGGAAATTAACTAAAAATATGGACTGTAAAGTATTAGCTGGTATAGTACCTTTAAAATCTCCTGGAATGGCTAGGTTTATGACTGCCAATGTTCCTGGTATATTTGTTCCAGATGAACAAATAGAAAGATTAAAATCTGTAGGAAAAGAAAACTGGGTATCAGAAGGTATAAAGATGGCAGGAGAATTTATAAGACAATTAAGGGAAGAAGACTTATGTGATGGTGTTCATATAATGGCAATCGGAGCAGAAGAGAATGTTCCAGCAATATTAGACGAAGCTGGATTATAAAAATAAAGAATTCTAAAATTAATTGTGATATGGGGGAATGGATATGAAAATAGCAGTAATAGGAGGAGGTCCAGGAGGATACGTTGCAGCGATAAAAGCTGCTATGCTTGTAGCTGAAGTAACAGTTATAGAGAAGAAGAAGGTAGGAGGAACTTGCTTAAATGTAGGTTGTATACCTACTAAAGCATTACTTGCATCTTCTTCAATGTTAATGAATATAAAAGAAGCTCAAAACTTTGGAATAAATATAGATGGAGAAGTTAGTGCAGATTTTAGTGCTGTAATGGCTAGAAAAGATAAGGTAGTAGATCAATTAATAAGCGGAATAGAATTTTTATTTGATAAAAGAGGAATAAATTTAGTAAATGGATTTGGTAAGCTTGTAGATAAGAATACTATAGAAGTTAATAAAGAAGATGGAACAATAGAAATTATAAAAGCAGATAAAATAATATTAGCTAATGGATCGGTTCCAATAGTACCACCAATGTTTCTATATGATAAAAAGCGTATAATCACTAGCGATGAAGTGTTAGGACTTTCTGAATTACCTAAGTCTATGTTAATAATAGGTGGAGGGGTAATAGGATGTGAAATAGGTCAGTTCTTTAGCGCTTTAGGCACTGAGATTACTATAGTTCAAAGAGGTGAACAGCTATTACCATTTGAAGATAAAGATGTTGTAAAACAGTTGCAGAGACAATTTAAAAAGGATAAAATTAAAGTGTTACTAAATAGTGGAGTTGATTCTTGCGAAGTAGTAGGGGATGAAGTAGTATCAACATTATCAGACGGAAAAAAAGTAAGTACTCAATATGTATTAGTTGCAATAGGTAGAAGACCTAATATTGAAGGCTCTGGAATTGAAGAATTAGGAATAGAGTTAAACAGAGGTAAAATAGTAGTTAATGAAAACCTTGAAACTAATGTAGAGGGTATATATGCAATAGGAGATTTAATAAACACTCCAATGCTTGCACACGTTGCTTCTAAAGAAGGAATAGTTGCTGTAGAAAATGCTTTTGGTAAATCTAAAACAGTAGATTATACAGCAGTTCCAAGATGTGTATATACAGAACCTGAAGTTGCTGCTGTTGGAAAAACTCAAAAGCAGTTAGATGCAGAAGGTGTTGAGTATAATGTAGGTCAGTTTGAATTTAGAGGATTAGGTAAAGCTCAAGCTATAGGTCATATACAAGGATTTATAAAAGTTCTTGCAGATAATGAAGATAAAATAGTAGGGGCATCAGTAGTAGGTCCTCATGCAACAGATTTATTAACAGAATTATCACTTGCAGTACATTTAGGATTAACTGTAGAGCAAGTAGGAGATGTTATACATGCACATCCAACATTATCAGAAGGCTTAATGGAAGCTCTTCATGATGTTCATGATGAATGTGTTCATGCAGCTCCAAAATTAACGAAGGCAAAGGCTTAATACAAAACAGAGTAAATTAAAAGCTCTGTTTTGATAAATAAAAAAGGGGGAAATCTTGGTATGGGATATAATATAGCAGTGGCAGGAAAAGGTGGAACTGGAAAGACTAGTCTTACAGGGCTTTTAATTAATAATTTAACAACTAATAACAAGGGGCCAGTATTAGTTGTTGATGCAGATGCAAATGCAAATATAAATGAAGTATTAGGTATAGAAGTTGAAACTACTATAGGTTCAATCAGAGAAGAAGTTAGCCAAAGGGAAAAACAAGGTAATACTTTTCCAGGAGGTATGACTAAAGCTCAGTACTTACAGTATAGATTAAATACTTGTTTAGCAGAAGGCGACGGATATGACTTAATGGTAATGGGAAGATCTGAAGGAGAAGGTTGTTACTGCTACGTAAATGGAATATTAAGAGAGCAAACTGATAAACTATCAGATGCTTATGAATATTTAGTTATAGACAATGAAGCCGGGATGGAACATTTAAGTAGAAAAACAACTAAACACATAGATAAACTTTTATTAGTTAGTGATTGCTCAAGACGAAGCGTTCAGGCTGTTGCCAGAATTAGAGATTTAGCTAGAGAACTAAATTTAAGTGTAGGTGAGATACACTTGATTGTAAATAAAGCTCCAAATGGAAATTTAAATGATGGAATAAAAGAGGAAATTGCTAAACATAACCTAAATCTTATAGGCGTAGTACCTATGGATGAAATGATATATGAATATGATTCTTCAGGAATACCATTAGTAAACTTACCTGAGGATTCAAAAGCTAAGATAGCTATAAATGATATAATGGCTAAATTAGAATTAAATTAGGCTTAAGGGGGGAAAAGCTATGGCATTTAAGATGTCTGTTCAAAAATATTCTGGAAAGATATCAGAAGTAGAAATAGGGACGGGAGAAAAAGCAATAAAAATAGGTGGAGAAAGCACTTTACCATTTTATAGCTTTGATGGAAATGCTGGAAATACTCAAAAAGTAGGAATAGAAATATTAGACGTTTATCCAGATGGATGGACTAATGAATTTAAAGAAATGTATAAAGATGTTTGTAATTGTCCAGTTAAATGGGCTAAATACATAGAGGAAAATTTAAAAGCAGACTTTATATGTCTAAAGCTTGAAAGTTCTGATCCAAATGGATTAGATAGAAGTCCAGAAGAATGTGCTGAAGTTGCTAAAAATGTAGTTGAATCAGTTAGCTTACCTGTGGTTATAGCAGGGTGTGGAAATCATGAAAAAGATGCTAAGGTATTTGAAAAAGTAGCTCAAGCTGTTGATGGAAGTAACTGTTTATTCTTAGCAGCTACAGAAGATAACTACAAAGCAGTTGGAGCTGCATCTACAATGGCATATAGTCACAAAGTAGTAGCTGAATCTTCTGTTGATATAAACCTAGCTAAACAATTAAACGTATTATTAACTCAATTAGGTGTTAAACCTGAAAATATAGTTATGCAAATAGGATGCTCGGCTGTTGGTTACGGATATGAATATGTTGCATCTACTATGGATAGAATTAGACTTGCTGCATTTGGTCAAAATGATAAAACATTACAAATGCCTATAGTAACTCCAGTTTCATTTGAAACTTGGCATGTTAAAGAATCTATAGCAAGTGTTGAAGACGAACCACAATGGGGGTGTGCAGAACAAAGAGGTATAAACATGGAAGTGTCTACTGCAACGAGTGCTTTAGTTGGTGGAGCAAATGCGGTTATACTTCGTCATCCAAAATCAGTAGAAACTATAAAAGAATTAGTTAGTGCGTTAGCTTAATTAAATTGGAAGTTTAGGGGGAAAAAATCATGGCATTAAAAGCTTTAGATATATTTAAATTAACACCAAAGAAAAACTGTAAGGACTGTGGATTTCCAACTTGCATGGCTTTCTGTATGAAAGTTGCTTCAGGAGCAGTAGAAGTAAGTAAGTGCCCACATATGTCAGATGAATCAATAGCAAAATTATCAGAAGCAACAGCTCCTTTAATGAGAGCTTTAAAAGTAGGAAGTGGAACTTCTGAGTATGAATTAGGTGCTGAAACAGTACTATTTAGACATGAAAAAACATTAGTAAATAGAAATAGATATGCAGTGGCATTTGATGATTCTATGACTAATGAGCAAATAGATTTTAAAATAGCTAATATAAAAACTGTTAACTATATAAGAATAGGCGAAGAAATGAAAGCTGAAATGGTAGTTTTAGAATACCACAATAACAAAGATGGATTCTTAAACTTAGTAAATAAAGTTAACGAAAGTGGATTAGATGTAACTCACATAATAGTATGTGAAGATTTAGGTATAGCTAAAGAAGCTATAGAAATATTAAAAGATAAAAAACCAATAGTTTATGGAGCTAACAAAGAAAACTACAAAGGAATGGTTGAATTAGTAAAAGACCTTAAATTAGCTTTAGGTGTAAAAGCTGCTAACTTAGAAGCGTTATATACTACTATAGAAGCAATTCAAGGATTAGGATATAGAGAGTTACTATTAGATGTAACTGGAGAAAATATAAAAGATACATTTACAAATGCAGTTCAAGTTAGAAGAATAGCTCTAAAAGAACAAGATAGAACATTTGGATACCCATCAATAGTATTTGCAAACAGATTATCAAACAATGACCCACAAATGGAAGTAGCCCTATCATCAATGTTTACAATAAAATATGGATCTATAATAGTAATAGATGACATAGATTATTCAAAAGCATTGCCATTATTCGCACTAAGACAAAATATCTACACTGACCCACAAAGACCAATGAGAGTTGAGCCAAAAATATACCCAATGAACAATGCAGATGAGAATTCACCAGTAATGGTTACTGTTGATTTTGCACTAACTTACTTCATAGTATCAGGAGATATAGAAAGATCTAAAGTTCCAGCATACTTAGCAATACCAGATGCAGGAGGATATTCTGTATTAACTGCTTGGTCTGCAGGTAAATTTAGTGGAAGTAGTATAGCTAAATTTATAAAAGAAAGTAAAATAGAAGAGATGACTAAGAATAGAGATTTAATCATACCAGGAAAAGTTGCTGTATTAAAAGGAGACATAGAGGATAATTTACCAGGATGGAATGTAATAATAGGAACAGAAGAATCTATGGAAATACCTAAGTTCTTAAAAGAATATAAAGCTAAGAAAGATAGTGCAGTAGCAAATGCATAGTACGTAAATTTAAATTGTAGCTAAATAATATTTAGCTACTGCTACAAAAATATAATAAGTAACTTATAGGGGGATAAATCAAATGGAAAAGTTTATGATAATAGGTGAAAGAATACACTGTATATCACCAGTGATAAGAAAAGCTTTAGTTGAGAGAAATCCTGAACCAATATTAAAAAGAGCTAAGGAGCAGCTAGAAGCTGGAGCACACTATATAGATTTTAATATAGGGCCTGCTGAAAGAGACGGAGAAGAATTAATGACTTGGGGAGTTCAATTACTTCAAAAAGAGTTTAATAATGTTCCTTTAGCTTTAGATACTGCAAATAGAAAAGCTATAGAAGCAGGACTTAAAGTATATGACAGAACTCATGCAAAACCAATAATAAACTCGGCTGATGCAGGTGGGAGAATAGATTTAATAGATTTAGCAGGAGAATATGAAGCTAAAGTTATAGCTTTATGTGCTAAAGAAGGTATACCAAAAGATAACGATGAGCGTATGACTTATTGCCAAGAAATGTTAGAAAGAGGACTAATGGCAGGATTAGAGCCTGAAGATATGTTATTTGATCCATTATGTTTAGTTATAAAAGGAATGCAAGATAAGCAAGTAGAAGTTTTAGAAGCTATAAGAATGATGACTGAAATGGGGTTATTAACTACAGGAGGATTATCTAATGTATCTAATGGATGCCCAAAACATGTAAGACCAATACTTGATAGTGCATTTTTAGCAATGGCAATGGCAAATGGGTTTAGTTCAGCTATAGTAAATCCTTGTGATGAAGAATTAATGAGAACAGTAAAATCTTGTGACATAATAAGAGGAGCTTCTCTATATGCAGACTCATTCTTAGAGTTAAATGAAGGTTCATTTGCATTTAACGTATAAGATATAAAAATATAATTGAAGAAGTCTAAAAAGGGGGAAATATAGAGTGAACTTATATAATATAATTTTTACAGGATCTGAGCAAGCTTTAGAGGCTGCAAGGGGATTATTAAACCAAGCGATAGAAGCAAATGGAAGAGAGCATAAGGTAGCATTCCCTGATACTGCATATTCATTACCATGTATATATGCAGCTACAGGAAAAAAAATGAATTGTTTAGGAGACTTAGAAAGTGCTCTTGAAATAGTAGAAAGCTTAATAAACAAAACTCATTTATTAGAACATGCCTTAAATTCAGGCTTAGCTACAGCACTTTCTTCTGAAGTTATAGAAGCTATAAAATATACAACTAGTGATACTCCATACAGTGAGCCTTGCGTAGGGCATATAACTGACCCTATAATAAGATCACTTGGTGTTCCGCTAGTTACAGGAGATATACCAGGGGTTGCAGTTGTTCTTGGGGAATGCCCGGATTCTGAAACTACAGCTAAAATAATAAAAGATTACCAATCTAAAGGTTTACTTACTTTCTTAGTTGGTAAAGTAATAGATCAAGCTATAGAAGCTGGAGTAAAAATGGGTTTAGAATTAAGAGTTATACCTTTAGGTTATGATGTAACATCTGTTATACATGTAGTATCTGTTGCAGTAAGAGCAGCATTAATATTTGGGAATTTAACTCCAGGAGATTTACCAGGATTATTAGAATATACTGCTAAGAGGGTTCCAGCATTTGTAAATGCATTTGGAACATTAAGTGAATTAGTTGTATCTGCTGGAGCTGGAGCTATAGCTTTAGGTTTCCCTGTTATAACTGATCAAACAGTTTTAGAAGTACCGATGAACTTATTAACTCAAAAGGATTATGATAAGTTTGTAGCAACTTCATTAGAAGCTAGAGGAATAAAAATAAAAATAACAGATATACCAATACCAGTATCATTTGCACCTGCATTTGAAGGTGAAAGGATAAGAAAGAATGACATGTTTGCCGAATTTGGTGGAAACAAAACTGAAGCTTGGGAGCTTGTTATAAAGAGAGAACTAAGTGAAGTTGAAGACCATAAAATATCAGTAATAGGTCCTAATATAGATGAAGTAGAAGCAAACGGTGTAGTAAGATTACCACTTGCAGTTATAGTTAACATAGCTGGTAAAGCTATGCAAGATGATTTTGAACCAGTTCTTGAAAGAAGATTACATTATTTTTTAAACTACATAGAAGGTGTAATGCATGTTGGTCAAAGAGATATGTCTTGGATAAGAATATCTAAAGATGCTTATGAAAAAGGATTTAGATTAGAGCATATAGGAGAAGTATTATATGCTAAAATGCGAGATGAATTTGATTCTGTTGTTGATAAATGTGAAATAACAATAGTAACAGATAATCAAAAAGTTTCTGAATTAAAATCTCAAGCTATAGATAGATATAATGCTAGAGATGAAAGATTAGCTTCATTAGTTGATGAAAGCGTTGAAGAATTCTATTCTTGTAATCTTTGTCAATCATTTGCACCAGCACATGTTTGTGTTGTTACTCCTGAAAGGCTTGGACTTTGTGGTGCAGTTAGTTGGTTAGATGCTAAGGCTACTAAGGAACTAGATCCAACTGGACCTTGTCAACCTATAGT
Source organism: uncultured Romboutsia sp. (assembly GCA_937880075.1). Taxonomy (GTDB): domain Bacteria; phylum Bacillota; class Clostridia; order Peptostreptococcales; family Peptostreptococcaceae; genus Romboutsia. Next base: position 42,205 of record CALFLM010000102.1, read on the forward strand.
TAAAGGTGAGTGTCTAGATGATAGATTAGGAAAATGGAAATCAGTTGATGATACAGTATGTGAAATATCTCAAGGTGCTGTTGAAAATGTTACATTATACTCTATACTTGAAGATCCAATGACTTCTTGTGGATGCTTTGAATGTATTTGTGGTATAATGCCTGAAGCTAACGGATTTATTATAGTAAATAGAGAATTCTCTCAAATAACTCCTGTTGGTATGACATTTGGTGAACTTGCTTCTATGACAGGTGGAGGGGTTCAAACTCCAGGATTCATGGGACATGGAAGACATTTTATATCTTCTAAAAAGTTTGCTTATGCAGAGGGAGGACCAGAAAGAATAGTTTGGATGCCAAAAGAATTAAAAGATTATGTAGCTGATAAATTAAATGCTACAGTTAAAGAAATGACTGGTATAGAAAACTTCACAGATATGATATGCGATGAAACTATAGCTAGTGATTCAGAAGGAGTATTAGCATTTTTAGAAGAAAAAGGTCACCCAGCATTATCAATGGAATGTGTAATGTAATTTAGTATATTAGGAGGGTTATTATGAAAGTTATACCAACTTTAAAATATACTGACAAACATGAATGGGTTAGAATTGACGGTCAATTTGCATATATAGGAATAACAGATTATGCTCAAGGTCAATTAGGGGAAATACTATTTGTTGAAATGCCAGAAGTTGGAGATAAATTAAGTAAAGATGAAGAGTATGGAGTTGTTGAATCTTCAAAAGTAGCATCAGACTTAATAGCTCCATTATCTGGAGAAGTTGTTGAAATAAATGAAAAATTAGATGATGAACCAGAATATATAAACGAAGATCCATATGATGCATGGATAGTAAAAATTAAAGTAGCTGATGAAGATGAGTTAGAAAATTTATTAAATTCATATAGTTACGAAGCTAGTATAGACTAATTAAAATAAGAGTATGAAATATTTGAGTGTACGCAAATATTTCATACTCTTTCTTGATGCCAATAGATATAACATGTGTTAAAATTATATGGAAAAATCATATTGGGGGAATTGGATATGGTGAAAGTAAGTTTTACATCACATAATAAAGAGATTTACTGTAATAAAGGAGAGAGATTACTAGATGTTGCAAGGGGTGCAGAAATATTTATAGATGCTCCTTGTAATGGAAATATATCTTGTGGTAAGTGTAAGGTAAAGTTAATTAAAGGTAAAGTTGATACAGAGAAAACTCATCATATAAAAGATGAAGAATGGAGTCAAGGATATATATTAGCGTGTAATACAAAAGTAATGGAAGATATTGAGATAGAAGTACCTTCAAAATTATCATCATCTATGCATGGAATGAAAATAGAAGGTAGTGATAAGAAAAAAGATAAGGAAGTTTTTGATAGAGCAAAGAAAATAATTGAAGAAAATAATTTCGAGTTTAAGACTAATATTGTAAAAACTTATATAGAGATAGATGAACCAACATTAGATGATAATATAAGTGATATTGATAGAATAGAAAGACATTTAAGAAATAATTTGGGATATGATGAGATAGATTTTACCATAGAATTATTAAGAAAAGTTCCTACAGTAATAAGAGAAGATAATTTTAAAGTAACTATAACGTATGTTAAAAAGAAAAATAAAATAACTATACTTAATATAGAATCAGGAAATACAGAAAATAAACTTTATGGAATTGCTATAGACATAGGAACAACATCAGTAGTTGTATGCTTAGTTGATTTATATACAAAAGAGATTTTAGATAAAGCTTCATCTGGAAATGCTCAGATAAAATATGGAGCAGACGTTATATATAGAATAGTATACTCAACAAAGAAAAATGGATTAAAAGAACTAAACGAAGCTATAATAGAAGAAACAATAAATCCGTTGTTACATTTAATCTATACTAAAAATAATATAAATAAAGATAATGTTGTAAGCCTTGTAGTAGCAGGAAACACTACTATGACAAGTCTGTTTTTAGGAGTATACGCTGATTTCTTAAGACAAGAGCCATTTATACCGCCATTTTTAAAATCCCCTAGTTTGATAGGAAAAGATATAGGACTAAATGTTAATGATAGTTCATATGTATTTTTAGCACCTTCTGTTGCTAGCTATGTAGGAGGTGATATTACGGCTGGAGTATTATCATCAGGTATTTGGTCTAGTGAAGAAAATGTACTATTCATTGATTTAGGTACTAATGGAGAGATAGTATTTGGAAATCAAGACTATATGATGAGTTGTGCTTGTTCTGCAGGTCCTGCATTTGAAGGTGGGGGAATAAGTTGTGGAATTAGGGCTTCAAATGGGGCTATAGAGAAAGTAAGAATAGATAAAGAAACTTTAAAACCAACTCTTACAACAATAGGGGATGAAGATCCTATAGGAATATGTGGTTCGGGTATAATAGATTTAATATGTCAGATGTTACTTACTGGAATAATAGATAGAAGAGGTAAAATACATAGAGATATAGACAACGAAAGAATAATATTTAATGAGCATGAAATAGGAGAGTATGTATTAGCATTTAAAGAAGAATACAATTTAGAACAAAATATAACTGTAAATGAAGTTGATATAGACAATTTTATAAAAGCTAAAGGCGCTATATATTCAGGGGCTTCAGTTTTAATAGAAAGCTTAGGGATGGATTTTAGTGTCATAGACAAAGTATATATAGCTGGTGGAATTGGAAATAATCTAGATATAGAAAACTCAATATTAATAGGATTACTTCCAGATATAGAAAGAGAGAAGTTTTCATATATAGGAAATAGTTCATTAGTAGGTTCTTATCTTGCATTAATAAGTAAAGATGCAAAGAAAAAACTTAAGGAAATAGGTAATGAAATGACTTATGTTGAGCTAAGTGTATATCCTACATATATGGATGAATTTATATCAGCATGCTTTTTACCGCACACAAACATAGAGCAATTTCCTACGGTTAAATCAAAATTAGGAAAATAAAATATTAAAAATAAGGCTATTTTAAATGGTTAAATTTGGTTGACTTTTTATAAAATAGGGTGCTATACTCAAAGTATAAATGAATAATAAAAAATGAAATCATGAAGGTTTCTTTAGTGTATTGAAATACCTGAAGAAACCTTTTTTAGTACAATCTAAGGGGGAAAAAATATGTGTGAATCTGCTGCTTATATTTTAAAAGAAGATAAAATGGAGAGAATAATGGACAACGTTGTTAGCGTAGATCCATTTGAAGGGAAGGTATATTTAACAGATTTATTAGGAGAGCAAAAAATAGTGGATGGAGAAATAAAAGAAATAAGATTAATGGATCATAAGATAATTATAAAAGAAAACAAATAAAAGATAATAGGGGATAGATATATGGTAATAGCAGTTATAGATGGTATGGGCGGAGGAATAGGAGCTCAAATAGTATCTAATCTTAGAGAAGAACTACCTACATATATAGATATATATGCACTTGGAACAAACTCTATTGCAACTAGCGCTATGATAAAAGCTCATGCAAATAAAGGTGCAACAGGGGAGAATGCTATCATAACATCAGTGAAGAAAGCTAATATAATCGTGGCACCAGTTTCCATAACTATGCCAAATTCGATGATGGGAGAAGTAACAAGTAAAGTTAGTGAAGCTGTCGTTGAATCAGAGGCTTTAAAAATACTTTTACCAATTATGCCAGAGTATATAGAGTTAGTAGGACTTGAGAATAAACCGCTAGCATTACTTATTAAGGATTCAATAAAATTAATAAAAAGTGAATTTAGCATAAAATAAATGGGGGATAAATAAATGATATTTGCAAAAGAAAGAGTAAGATATCATCATGAACATGATCATAATCACGACTATACACATGAAAGTAATCATTCTCATGGAGATACTATAGAAAATAAAGATGAAAAAACTTTAAAAATTCTTCTAGTTCATTGGGTAAATCACAATGAATCACATGAAGAAGGATTTAGAGAATGGGTAGATAAAGCTAGAAATATGGGAAAAAATGAAACAGCAAATAATATTGAAAAAGCTATTGAGTATTTACAAAAGGTTAATGAAATGCTAATAGAAGCTAAAAAGCACATGTAAAAGAATTTATACCATGAAGGTAAAATATAATGCCTTCATGGTTTTTTGATATATATATATATGTTCTAATAATAATTCTACATTATAAAATAATTTTATTGTTTATTGTATTTTTGAATAATACAAAATAATAACTTTACCTAATGAAGTATTTTAATTAAAACATAGATATTTTATACATGATATTTTATAAGGGGAGAATATATAAATGATAAAAAGTTATAGTTTAAAGAGATTTTTAATAATATTATCAATATCAGGATTAGCCATAAGTTCAGTTGGGTGTTCATCAAGTAATGACAGTAAAGATGAAGTAACAGAAGCAAAGGTAGAAGAAAGTAATTTTAAACCAGTAGAATTTACATATTCAGACGGTGCTAAAGAATATGATGTAAAAGTTGAAAAACCAAGAGAAAAGGCAGTTACATTATCTCAGTTTATGACAGAAATGCTATTAGCCCTTGACTTAGGAGATAAAATGGTGGGAACTGCTCTTTTAGACAATCCTATACTTCCTGAATTTGAAGAAGTATACAATAAAATACCAGAGCTTGAAATAGGTGAAGGGCACTCTATATCTAAAGAAGCTTTTATAGCAACTGGAGCTGATTTTGTCAGTGGATGGGATATGTCTATATCAGATCAAACAACAGGTAGCCCGGATGAACTTATATCAAAGGATATAACACCTTTCTTAGCAAAATCATATTCTCCAGATGCTACAGTTGAAACTGTATACGAAGATTTTGAATTGTTAGGAAAATTATTTGGTGTAGAAGATAAAGCAAGTGAAGTAATAAATAAAATGAAAAGTGATATAAAAAAAGTAAATGATAAACTTGGCGAAGTAAAAGAAGAAGATAAGGTAAGAGTGATGGTATATGATTCTGGTGAAGATAAAGCCATGGCAGTTGGTTCAGGTTTAGCAAACAACTTAATAGAGCTTGCAGGAGGGCAAAATATATTTGGCGAAGAAAGTCAACCATATATAAATGCTACATGGGAAAGTGTAGTATCTAAAAATCCAGAAGTTATAGTTGTAACAGACTACTTAGCAGGATCTCCAGTTGAAGAAAAGATTGAATTTTTAAAAAGTCATCCAGTGCTAAAGGATGTTGATGCAATAAAAAATAATAGAGTATATGTTGTAGGATTAGCTGATTTATCTCCAGGTGTTAGAAATCCTATGGTTATAGAGAAAATGTACGGATATTTCTACGGAGAAAACAAATAGTGGATATAAATTTACAAGAAACGAGAACTATTTCACATAAGAGAGGTTTCTCGTTTTGGACTATATTTTTAACTGTAGTATTAATAGCAACTATAATAGGTGCAATAGCTATAGGTAGTACATATATAGAACCTGGAGTAGTTTATAAAGTACTAATAAATAAACTTTCAAATCAAAATATATTTGATTCAACTTGGAACATGATGTTTGATAATATAATATGGGAAATTAGGCTACCAAGAGTATTAATAGGTGCAATATGTGGTGCAGGTCTTGCTCTTTGTGGAGTTCTTATGCAATGTGTTACTAAAAATCCAATAGCAGAACCATATATACTTGGAATATCATCTGGAGCATCTTGTGGTGCAGTGGCTATTATTGTTCTTGGAGGTGTGTCATCTCTTGGAATAACAAGTATCACAGGTGGAGCATTTATTGGATCAATTGTATCTGGTATTTTAGTTTTTGCAATAGGTACACAAATGGGAAGAACAACATCTACTACAAGATTAGTTTTATCTGGTATGGCAATATCGACTATATTTAGTGGATTAACAAATCTGCTTATATATTTTGCTAAAAATTCAAATCAAGCAAAAAATGCATTGTTTTGGACAATAGGAAGCTTAGGTGGAGCTAAGTGGGATGTTTTATTGATTCCATTTATAGCTTTAGTTATTGTTATTATAGTATCTTTTATAATGTCTAAGTCATTAGATATTATTCTTTTAGGAGATGATAGTGCAGTAATACTTGGTATAAATGTTAAATTAGTTAAATCAGTTATATTGATTTTATCAACATTACTTACCTCAACATTAGTTGCTATAACTGGAGCTATAGGGTTTATAGGTCTTGTTGTTCCTCATGTATGTAGAACTATAGCAGGAAGTGATCACAAGAAGTTAATAATACTTTCATCATTAGTAGGATCAATATTTTTAATATTATCAGATATTGTTGCTAGAGTGATTTTACCTCCAATAGAAATACCTATAGGAATAATAACATCATTAGTTGGTGGACCGTTCTTCTTATATTTAATTTCTAAGAAAAATTATTCGTTTGGAGGAAATGACTAGTGATTAAAGTTAAGGTTGAGAATTTAAAGTTTAGTATAGATAAAAAAGAAATATTAAAAGATATATCTTTTGAAGTTCCTAAAGGGAGTTTTGTAGGAATTATAGGTCCAAATGGTTGTGGTAAGTCTACTTTATTAAAAAATATATACAGATTATATAGACCATCTAGTGGAAGTATAACTTTAGATAATAAAGACTTAGCTAAAATGAAAGATAAGGATTGTGCAAAAGAAATAGCAGTACTTGCTCAAGAAAGTAATTCACAATTTGATTTTACTGTAGAGCAAATAGTAAAAATGGGACGTTATCCATATAAATCTATATTTGAAGATTATTCTAAGAGTGATCTTCAAATGGTTAAAGATATGTTAGAAAAAGTAGGACTAAATAACTATGGTGATAGAAGTTTTTCTAATTTATCAGGAGGAGAGAAACAAAGAACTTTGATTGCAAGGGCATTAGTTCAAAATACGGATTTCTTAATACTAGATGAACCTACAAATCATCTAGATATAGGTTATCAAATACAGCTAATGGACATTATTAAAAGTCTTAATATAACAACACTATCAGCTATACATGATATGAATATAGCATCTATGTACTGTGATTATTTGATGGTTATGAAAGACGGACAAATAAAAGATTTTGGAAAAGTTGAAGATATAATAACTTCTGAAATGTTAAAAGAAATATTTGGTGTAAATGCATATGTGGGTGTAAATCCTGTAAATAATAAATTGCAAGTTTCATTTATGCATAGTCATGAGCATATAAATGGTGTAGGTCATGACCATATACATGAAGATGGATTTACTGGGGAACATACGCATTACCATCATCACCGTAATAAACACTCATATTAAGATTAGCTGATTAGCTAATCTTTTTTTTGCTATAAATTACAATTAAATGACACAAAAAAGGCATAATTACAGGTAGCAATAGGAGAGGGATTATAGGATATTATTTAGTGGTATAAAAATAAAATAACTTATTGATATTATAAATAATATAGTATACTATTGTAGTATGACAAACTAAAGAAATATTATAGGTGCTCACAAAGTGAGTTAAAAGGGAAAAAGGTTAAAATCCTTTGCAGCACCCGCTACTGTAAGGTGGACGAACGTTTCAGACCACTGTGAATATTCATGGGAAGGGAGACTAGTAGGATGAAGCCAAGCCAGGATATCTGCCTATGGTATATAGAAATTCTTCGGGATGGGGAAGGTTCTTATTTATAGTATATAGTAAAGTTGTACTATTATATATGTGTATGTAAGCTCATCATATCCTGATGGGCTTTTAATTATACTCTTAAGCAATTTTTTTTAATAAATAAAACTTATCCTTAAAAATGCTTTAATTGCCATACTAAAGCATTTTTTTACTTTTAGTTTTAATTAAATGGCATAGGAGGTACTAAATTAATGAAGAAAAATCTAATTTTAATATGTGATGACCAAGAATCAGTACATGAAACGATAGGTGAATATTTAAAATTAGAGGGTATGGAGTATGTATCTGCTTTTGATGGATTAGATGCCTTAAAAAAAGTTGATACTATGGATATAGATTTAATATTATTAGATTTAATGATGCCTAAGATGTTTGGAACAGATGTATGTAAGGAGATTAGAAAAAAAAGTAACGTTCCTATTATTATGCTTACAGCTAAAGGGGAAATAGCAGATAAGATAATAGGCCTTGAAATGGGAGCAGATGATTATATAAGTAAGCCATTTTCGCCAAAAGAAGTAGTTGTACGCGTGAAAACAATACTAAGACGTATACATTCATTTAATGTAGATAAACCTAAAAATATTTTGAATTATGATAATCTTAGAATAAACCTAGATAACCATGAGGTACATATAAATAATGAAATGTTAAATATTACGCCTAAAGAAATAAAGATACTTTATATACTTGCATTAAATAAAGGAACTACTCTATCAAGGGACTACATATTATCTAAAGTGTGGGGGTATGATTATTTTGGTGATACTAGGGTAGTTGACACACAGATTAAAAGACTTAGGAAAAAAATTGATATAGATAATTTAAATTGGGAGATTAAGTCAGTATATGGTGTTGGATATAAATTTGAGGTGTCCTAATGGATAAAGGACTATTTAAAGAAATGATAGATGCAACTATATTAATGTCTAAAGGAGACTTTTCCATTAGAGTAGAATATAATAAAAATAATGAGTTTGGGAAGTTAGCTAAATCATTTAATTATTTAGCTGATAAGTTAGAAAAGGGTTATAAAGAATCAAAAATACTAGATCAAATGAGAAAGGACTATATTGCAAATGTATCGCATGAATTAAAAACGCCTGTAACCTCGATAAGGGCTATAGCTGAGATACTCAATGATGATGAGCTTAAAGATAGCATAGATAGGAAGAAATATTACAGTATGATTCTTAGAGAATCAATAAGGTTAGAAGTTTTAATAAAGGATATGTTAGAATTATCGAGACTTCAATCTGATAATGTTGCTTTTGAAAAATCGTATGTAAGTGCAAGTGATATTATAAATGAAGTTATTGAAAAGTTTGAAATTATGGCAGATGATTTAGATATTGATTTTATAACTCCGAAAAAATTAGATGATATACCAGATATATATACTAATCGAAATAGAATAGTGCAAATACTTATAATTCTCTTAGATAATGCGTTTAAATTTACACCAGAAGAAGGAGTAGTATGTTTAGAAGTTTCTATTAAAGATGAATATTTAGAAATTAGTGTTATAGATTCTGGAATAGGAATAGATAAAGAAAACATACCTTTTATATTTGATAGATTCCATAAAGTTGATAAATCTCAAAACTCAAATGGAACAGGAATAGGTTTATCTATTGCATATGAAATAATTAAACATCTAAATGAGAAGGTTTATGTTGAATCAGAAGTTGGAAGAGGATCTAAATTTACATTTACTATACATTATATGTAATTGATTATATAGAAATATTACAAAATAATATTATTTTACTTAAATATGAAAATGAGCTAAAAATAACTACACAATATTAAATTAGAACTAATAATTACAATATAAATAATAAATGGAGGGGGACTAAATGGGAATATTAAAAAGGAGTATATCAATAGTATTAAGTACGATTTTACTTTTAGGACTTACAGCTTGTAGTGGAAATACTGAAGATAAAAAAGAAGGGGAAGTTATAAAAGAAAGTTCAAGCTCACATTATCCTATAACTATAACTACATATAATTATGAAAAAGAGCCAGTTGAAATAACTTTTGAAAAAGAGCCAGAAAGTGTAGTTGCAGTGTATCAAAATTCAATAGAAACTATGTTAGCATTAGGATTAGAAGATAAAATAAAATTAGCAGCTGGTTTAGATCATGATGTTAAAGATGAATATAAAGAAGCTTTTAGTAAGGTAAACTACTCTAAGGAATTTACTCCAGACAAAGAAACTGTAATAATGTCTCAGCCAGATTTAATATTATCATGGTATTCATTATTTGAAGATAAAAACTTAGGCGATGTTGATTATTGGCATGAAAATGGAACAAATACATATATGTCTCTAAATAGTGGTGTGGCATCAGATAGAACCGTAGATAATGAAATAACAGATATATTAAACTTAGGAAAAATATTTAATGTTGAAGAAAAGGCTCAAGTTTTAGTTGATGAGATAAATAATGGTATAGATAGTGTAGTAAGTAAGGTAAAGAATCAGGACAAGCAAACTACATTAATAATTGAGTACATGGATGGTCAAATATATACTTATGGAGCAAAAACACTAGGTGGAGATATGATATCAAAATTAGGTGGAGAATTATTGAATCCTGATGGTGGAAATATAAGTGAAGAAGATTTAATAAAATTAAATCCAGATTCTATATTTGTAGTATATATGGATAGAAGCGATGAAAAAGTAGCTCAAGGTGAAGTAGATAAGGTATTAAAAAATCCATCTCTTGCTAGTTTGGATGCTGTTAAAAATAAAAGAGTAAATTCTATAGCATTAGGAGAAATGTACAGTAGTGGGGTAAGGACTATAGATGGTATAAATACATTTGCAAATGGATTATATCCACAATTAAATAAGTAGGAGATGTTTATGCAATTACAACTAAAAATGTCAAAAGAAAAGCTTAATATATTCAAGGAGACACCTATTTACATAGGTGTTTCTGTTGTATTATTAATATTACTAATTTTATCTATTGGATTTGCAGTTACATTAGGGTCAGTAGATATAAGTATAAAAGAAGTATACGAAATTATTTTTAGCAAATTACTTGTAATAAGTGGTAATGATTCAATAAAGAGTGGACCTATCCATGATGTAGTTTGGCTTATAAGATTGCCAAGAATAATATTAGCACTATCTGTAGGAATGGGGTTATCTGTTGTAGGTATTGTAATGCAGGCTATAGTAAAAAATCCATTAGCAGATCCTTATATATTAGGTATATCATCAGGAGCATCATTAGGGGCTACTATGGCAATAATGCTTGGCGTAGGAGCTATATTTGGAAGTAATTCTATAGGAATAGCAGGATTTTTAGGCGCATTGATAGTATCAATATTAGTACTAATTATATCTAACATAGGTGGTAGGGCAAACTCTGTGAAGCTTTTACTTGGGGGTATGGCTTTAAGTTCTATTTGTAGTGCATTCTCAAGTTTTATAGTATATTTTGCTAATGATGCTCAAGGAATGCAAAAGATAACTTTTTGGTTGATGGGAAGCGTAGCAGGAGCAAAATGGAAAGATATTATATTTATACTACCTATTATATTGTTAGGAATTGTATTTTTTATGACTCAATATAGAGTATTAAATTTAATGTTATTAGGAGATGATGTAGCAGTAACTTTAGGAACTGATTTACATAAATATAGACATATTTATTTGATAATAACATCTTTAATGATAGGTCTTATTGTATATTCGTCTGGAATGATTGGGTTTGTAGGATTAATTATACCTCATATAGTTAGAATGATATTTGGTACAGACCATAAAAAAATAATACCAATAGGGGCTATATTAGGGGGGATATTTTTAATATGGGCAGATGTCTTATCTAGAACTTTAATAGAAGGAACTGAAATACCTATTGGAATATTGATTTCTATGATAGGAGCACCTTGCTTTATATGGTTAATGATAAAAAACACCTATGGCTTTGGAGGGAAGAGATAATGCATATAAAAATAGAAGATATTAAAGTTAAAATAGGTAAAAAAGATATACTAAAAGGTATAAATATAGATGTTGAAAATAAAGAGTTTATAGGTATAATAGGACCAAATGGAAGTGGAAAGTCTACATTTTTAAAATGTTTATATAGAAATTTAAAACCAACAAGTGGAGTAATAAAGTTAGATGAAGTTAATCTATCTAATATTACAGTAAAAGAAAGTTCGAAAAAAATAGCTGTTGTTGCTCAGCATAATTACTATGATTTTGATTTTAGTGTGTTAGATATAGTATTAATGGGAAGGTCTCCTCATAAAAAAATGATGGAAAGAGATTCTAAAGATGATTATGAAATTGTAGAAAATGTTCTTAGAAAAGTAGATATGATAGAGTACAAAGATAGAAATTTTAATACATTATCAGGGGGAGAACAACAACGTATTATACTTGCTAGGGCACTAGCTCAGGACACTGAATGTTTAATACTTGATGAACCGACAAATCATTTAGATATAAAATATCAGTTACAATTGATGAATATATTAAAAAATCTAGAAATAGAAGTAATTGCTGCTATTCATGATTTAAATATAGCCCTTATATATTGTGATAAGATTTATGTTTTAAAAGATGGAAGTATAATAGCATATGGAAATCCTAAAGATATTTTAACTAGAGAATTAATAAAGGAAGTATATGAAGTAGATTCTATAATTAATAAGGATGAAAAAGGTAATATTTTGAGTGTATCTTATAAACCATTTGTATAAAGTAGAGTGTAATATCTCTACTTTATATAGTTATAGTAAAAATTTTTGAAAAAAATTTATATAAACTATTGACTATATTCTTATTAGATTGTATAATTAGTTTGTAAATTAAATAAGGAGAAGTACTCAAGTGGCTAAAGAGGAACCCCTGCTAAGGGTTTAGGCTGGGTTATACTGGTGCGAGGGTTCGAATCCCTCCTTCTCCGCCAGTTAAAAGACTATAAAATTCATAGTCTTTTTTATTTGTAAATGAATAAAAATTTACCTTACAGAAAAACTATATCAATAGATATAATTATAAAGGAAGGTACTATTATGAAAAAATTATTATATATTAGTGTAAATTCTAAGCCCGAAAATTTATCTGCAAGTAAAACTGTGGCTAGAGAATTTATAAATAAGTTTTTAGAAAAAAATAAAGACTTCCAATTAGAAGAGATAGACTTATATAAAGAGCATATACCTAGACTTGAGTATCAATATTTTGAAAAGAGAAATTGTGTAGTAGATGAGAGTGATGCTAAAAAATTAAATGATAAAGAACAAAGAGAAATACAAAAAATAAGGAAGTTATGTGATCAATTTATAAGCGCTAATGCTTATGTAATTGCAGCACCAATGTGGAGTTTGTCATTTCCAGCTCCACTTAAAGAATATATAGATTGTATAATGCAAGATCAAAAGACTATAAAATTTGAAGGTAAAAAAATAGAACCACTTTTAAATGATAAACCAAGAACCATGGTATATATTCAATCTTCAGGTGGAAATGTACCTTGGATGTTAAGACCGATTATGAATAAAGGTCTTAATTATATAGAAGATGTAATGAAATTTATGGGAATTAAGAAGTTTGAAGAATTACTAGTTGATGCTACTGGATTTACAGAAGAAGAAAAACAAGACGCAATAAATAAAGCATATAGTAAGATTGATGATATTATAGATTCAATGAAGTTTTAATGTAAATATTAAAGGGCTAAAGTCCATATTACAAGGACGATAGCTCTTTTTTTATTAGATAATTGCATAATGAATATATATTATCTTCTAAGAATGATTCATTAAATTTTAATGGAATTATTTTATATAACTTATAAAATAAGATTATGTTATTATTTGAGTCTCTACCCTTGTCTAAAGATATATTTAATATTATATTTTTTTCATTTGATACTATAGAGTATGAATCATTATATATATTTACATTAAATAGATTACCTTCAAAAGCACTATATTTAATCGATAGTGTATTTTTAGATATTTTAAATGATATTGGAACTAATTCTAATGATAAATTATTTGTAGTTATACATAAAATATTTAACTTATGTTTTAAAATATCTTTTATTTTAAAAATAGTACCTAAATAATAAATATCTTCATAATTATGAAGAAGTATTTTTTCTTTTAATTCTATATCTTGATTAATACAGTAATCTTTATACAAGGCTATACTTTCTTTACCAGAAATGGTATCCTCTCTATAAATACCAAGGTATTTTTCTATAGTTTTTAGTTTACAATCAGATAGAGAGAGTTTTTCTTTAAATGGTCTTATTAGTTTAAGGATATCAATATCATCGTTTTTAGATAGAGAAAAATCGATATTATGATTTTTTAGTCTAGTATTTAAAAATGGAATATCAAAATTTAATCCATTAAAAGTAATATGATTTTGATAATTTTTTATATCATTAATAAAAGCAAGTAGAAGTTCTTTTTCATCATTTTCTGCATTAGCGAAAAACTGTTTGATAACAGTTTTATTATTTTGATTAAAAAGAATCCCTATCAAAATGACTTTACAGTAATTTGAGTTAAGACCTGTAGTTTCTATATCAAATACAAAATGATTAAAAGGTATATCTATTAATTCATCTAAAGTTTTAGTTATTATTTCCATAAAATTTCTCCTTTCTCCAATTATATATTATAATAATTATTAGGTTAAGCGAAGATGCTTAACATTATTATAAATGAAATAAATAATACTTCAAGGTAGGTAGTATATGATAAGTATAGATAAATTAAATGAAAATCAATTAAAAGCTGTAGAGCATATAGATGGACCTTGCATGGTACTTGCAGGTCCAGGTTCAGGAAAGACTAGAGTTATAACATATAGAATAGCTAATCTGGTTATAAATAAAAATATAAAACCAACAAGCATACTTGCAATAAGTTTTACAAAAGCTTCATCTATAGAAATGAAAAATAGAGCATTATCTTTAAGTAATGACTTTAGAATGAATAAGGTTACATATGGAACATTTCATTCTGTGTTTTTTAGGATATTAAGGTATTTTGAAAATTATAATATTGAAAGTATCCTTGATGAAAAGACAAAGAGAATAGGTCTAAAGAACATATTAAAAGGATTAAATATAGAAAATTCAGATGATGATGAAACCATTGGACAAGTTATAAATGAAATTTCATATGTGAAAAATGAATTGATGGATAAAAGAGATTTTAAATCAGAGGTGTTGACTAATGATGAGTTTATAAAAGTATATAATTTTTATGAAGAATACAAACAACAAATGAATAAAATAGATTTTGATGATATGTTAATAAAAACATATGAATTATTAAAATGCAACAAGGTAGCTTTAGATAGGGTTAGAAGTGTATATAGATATATTCTTGTAGATGAGTTTCAAGATATAAATAAAGTTCAATTTGAAGCATTAAAGCTAATAGCAAATCCTAACAATAATATATTTGTAGTAGGGGATGAAGATCAAAGTATATATGGATTTAGAGGATCTAGACCAGATTTCTTATTAGAATTTGAAGAGTATTTTTCTAATACAAAAAAAGTATTATTGGATATTAATTATAGATCTAAAGGTGAGATAATAGATATAGCTAATAGATTAATAGAGAAAAATACAAATAGATATGAGAAAGTTATAAAATGTGGTCAAGGCAATGGAGCTAAGGTAAATTATATTTCACCTGAAGACTCAGAAGAAGAAGCTGTATATATAGCAAAAGATATAAAAGACAAGGTTCAAGAAGATTATACGGAGTACACTGACTTTGCTGTAATATATAGAACTAATATACAATCAAGAGCTTTAGTTGATGTATTTATGGATATGAGAATTCCATTTGTAGTTAAAGATTCGATAGTTACTATATATGATCATTGGGCAGCTCAGGATATACTTGCTTATTTAAGAATAGGGGTTAATCCAAATTCTAATAAAGATTGGATAAGAATTATAAATAAACCTTTTAGATATATTTCTAAGGATAATTTAAACTTGATAAAGGATGAACCAGATTTTATAAATTCATTGATTAATAAATGCGATTTACATCCGAAACAAGTTAAAACTATAAATGATTTAGATATAGATATAAGTTATTTAAAAGGTCTAAATCCTAAAAATGCAATATCATATATTAGAACAACTCTAGATTATGATAGATATATCTTAGATTATTGTGCTAACAGAAAAATAAAGACTAATGGACTTATAGAAATATTAAATGAACTTGAAAGTTCAGCTACAAACTTTAAAACTATACAAGAATATTTAGATCATATAGAAAGAGTAAAATCTGAGATAGTAGATAATAAGAATAACAAAGAAACAGATGGTGTTATTTTTACAACTATGCATAGTGCAAAAGGATTGGAGTTTAAAAATGTTTATATCATAGGTGCTAATGAAGGAACAATACCACATGAAAAATCTTATGAAATAGAAGATGAAGAAAAGAAAAATGATCAAATAGAAGAAGAAAGAAGACTTATGTACGTTGCTATAACAAGGGCGGAAGAAAATATATGTATAAGCTCTCCAATTAATAAGTATGGGAAAAGAGTTTCTAAGTCAAGATTTGTAGAAGATATAAAAGCTCCAACTAAAAAAGAAATGGATAGTATAACTATAGGAGATAAAATATACCATAAAAGATTTAAAGAAGGCACTATAATAGAAAAAAACGATGATTCTATTAAAATAAGATTTAAAGATAAAGATAGAGTTTTAAATTCTAAGGTATGTTTAACTAAAAGAATAATATGGAAAATATAAAAGAGGTTAATCTCTATTAAGAGATAACCTCTTTTTATTTTAATAATATATTCCTTTTTCAAAGAAATCTTTTATTTCATTTAAGTTATTAGTTTTTCCAAGTGCTAACATAAGTTTTATTCTAGCTTTTTGACCTGGAAGTTCTCCACCAAATATACATCCTATATTTCTTAAATCTCTACCAGAGCCTAAATAACCATAGCTATCAAAAACTCTACCTGAATGGCACCTAGAAACTATAACAACGGGGATATCTTTTTCTCTAGCATATTTAACACCTTCATACATTTTAGGAGGTACATTGCCTCTACCCATTGCTTCAATTATAATTCCTTTATAACCGTTATCAGCTGCAAATCTTATAAAGTTATCATCCATTCCAATTCCAGATTTTATTAAAGCGATGTTGGGTTCAATTGTATCAGTATCTATTACTATTCTATCTTCAGTATTTTTAAATATTACTAATTCGTTGCAGTCAATTATACCTAATGGACCTTTACTTAGCGATTTGAAAGTATTTAAAGCTAATGTATCAGTTTTAGTTGCTTCAGAAGCTAATAAAACCTCATTGTTTAAAACTATAAGTACACCTTTTCCTATAGCTTTATCAGATATAGCTGTACAAACTGACGCAGATAAATTACTAGGTCCATCATATCCAAGCTCAGAACTACTTCTCATAGCACCTGTAACTATAACTGGCTTTTGACTAGATATAGTTAAATCTAAGAAGTAAGCAGTTTCTTCTAAACTATCAGTACCATGAGTTATAACAGCACCACAAATATCTTCTCTTTCAAGTAAATTATTAACGTAATGTTTTAGTTCTATCAATTTTTCTGGTGTCATATGAGGTCCAGGTATTTCAGCAAAATTAAATACTTCAATATCAGCAACTTTGTCCATGTTCGTAACCATTGACATTATTTGTTCCCCTGATAGAGTAGGAATTGCCGCACCAACCTTTTCATCTACTGTCATAGAAATAGTACCACCAGTAAATATTATAGCGACTTTTTTCTTGTTCATTACAATATCACCCACCTTTTATATTAAAAACAAATACAACTGTTTTATATTTTGCCATATTAAAACATTTATATATATTTATATTAAATTATATTAAAAAAAATTATGTAAGTCTAGAATCAAAAATATAAAAAAAAGAGCTTGGGGAAGCTCTTTTTTCGCTAAATTGACTTCCGTTGTCAACTTAACAATAATGGATATAAAGTCTATCCGTTCAAAAGGGGTATTGGGAATAGAGATTTTAATTAAGGTTATCAGGGGGATAACCATGTATTAATGATAACAAAATTCGACACTAAAATCAATAGTTTTTCAAAAAAATATAAAAAATTTAAAATGCAAAATAAAAAACCTACTTCGCATCCGATCGTGAAGTAGGCCATAAATGAATATAAATTATTCATTTAAAGGGGTATTGGGAATAGAGATTTTACTAAGGTTATCAGGGGGATAACCATGTATTAATAATAACAAAATTCGACAGTTTAATCAATAGTTTTTTACAAAAATATAAAAAATATTACATTTTAATAGTGTAAGTATTTTTTTACGTAGTGAAAAATTTAATCTATACTATTAAGCTATTATATGTTAAAAAATAAAAAAATTAATGATATAATAGATAATACAATTTTATAAACAATATTTATAGAAATTGAATTTTTAATATTTTGATAATTAATATATGAAGTTGGTAAAAATAAAATAAATTATAAAATTTATATAAATAGAAAGTTGGTGAAATGTATGGATATATATTTAGATAATAGTGCTACAACAAAGCCATATAAAGAGGTTATAGACAAAATGGTTTATGCACTTGATACAGATTATGCAAATCCATCTTCTTTACATAGAAAAGGTGTAGAAGTTGAAAAAAATATAAAAAATATAAGACAAAGTATAGCTAGAACCTTAGGTGCAAAAGATAAAGAAATATACTTTACATCTGGAGGAACAGAGTCTAATAACACTATAATAAGAGGTGTTATTGCTTTAAATAAAAAAAGAAAAAATCATATAATATCTACTAATATAGAGCATCCATCAGTATTAAATACTCTTAAGGATTTAGAATCTGAAGGGTGTGAAGTTACATATTTAGAAGTTGATAAAGATGGTAAAATAGATATAGAAGATTTTAAAAAAGCATTAAAGCCTACAACTTGTTTAGTTACAATAATGCATGTTAATAATGAGGTTGGTAGCATACAGCCAATACAGGAGATAGGTAAGTATCTTAAAAATTTAAAAGATAAAGTATACTTACATGTAGATGCTGTTCAATCTTATGCTAAGATAAACTTTAGACCAGCAAGATATAATATAGATTTTATGAGTGTTAGTGGGCATAAGGTACATGGACCAAAAGGAATAGGATTTATATATATTAAGGAAAATAATAGAATAAAGCCTATTTTGACTGGTGGAGGACAAGAAATAGGAGTAAGATCGGGAACAGAAAATACACCAGGTATATATGGATTAGGAGAAGCTATAAGAATAATAAATGAGGACTTAGATGCTAAAGTAGAAAAAATGAAAAATCTAAGGGATTTATTAAAAAAAGAAATAACTGAAAATATAGAAGACATAAAGTTAAACTCTCCAGAAGATGGAGTTTGCCATATATTAAATGTTACTTTTTATGGAATAAAAGGAGAAGTGCTACTTCATTACCTTGAACAAAAAGGTGTATATGTATCCACTGGATCAGCTTGTTCATCTAAGAAAAAAGGAAGTCATGTATTAAATGCTATGGGACTTTCCCCTCAAGAAATAGAAGGGGCAATAAGATTTAGTTTATCTGATTTAAATACAGAAGAGGAAATAAAAGAAGCAGTTAAAATAGTTAAAGAATCAGTAAATGATTTAAGAATGATAATGAAAAGAAGATAATCAATTTAAGAATGACAAAATTAAGTTAAGAGGTGGAAAAATTGTACAATATATTAATTGTTAAGTACGGAGAAATAGGTGTAAAAGGTAAAAACAGATATATATTTGAAAATAAGCTTATAAAAAATGTAAAAAATATATTAAAGCCTATAGGAAAGTTCAATGTATATAAAGAATATGGAAGAATATACGTTGATTTAGATGGATACGACTATGAAGAAGTCATAGAGGAAGTTAGAAAGGTATTTGGTATAGTTGGAGTTTGTCCAGCTGTAAGAGCAGAAAAAGACTATAATTTATTAAAAGAGTTAGCATTAAAAATGTTAGAAGAAAAAATAGAACAAGGGTATAAAACTTTTAAAGTTGACTCAAGAAGAGGAGATAAAGATTTTAAATTAACTTCTCAAGAGATGAGTTTAGATATAGGAGGGTATCTCGTATCTCAAGTAAAGGATAAAATAGCAGTAGATGTTAGAAACCCAGAAGTTAAAATACATTGTGAATTAAGACAAAATAATGTTATGGTATACAGTGATACAATTTTAGGTTATGGTGGATTACCTCTAGGAACTAATGGAAGAGCTATGTCGCTTTTATCAGGTGGTATAGATTCTCCAGTAGCATCATGGATGGTAGCTAAAAGAGGTATGGAATTAGAATGTATACACTTTCATAGCTATCCTTTCACTAGTGAAAAATCACAAGAGAAGGTTAGAGATTTAGCTCAAATTTTAGCTAAGTATTGTGGTAGAGTAAGACTTCACAAAGTAAATATGTTAGAAATACAAAAAGCAATAGGTTTAAATTGTAAAGATGAAGAAATGACTATAATTTCAAGAAGATTTATGATGAGAATCGCACAACAAGTGGCAGAGAGTAGACATTGTGATGCTTTAGTTACGGGAGAGAGCATCGGACAAGTTGCATCTCAAACAATACAAGGTTTAACTTGTACAAATGCCTCAGTAAGTATGCCAGTATTTAGACCACTTATAGCTATGGATAAAACTGAGATAATAGATATAGCACAAAAAATAGGAACATTTGAAACGTCTATATTACCAGAAGAAGATTGTTGTACAGTATTTTCTCCTAAGAAACCAGTTACAAAACCTAAATTAGATAGAATTGAAAGATCTGAAAATGCATTAGATGTAGAAAAGTTAATACAAGATGCAATAGATAATATAGAAGTTGAAGATATAGAGTTTTAATATAAATTAAAGGGGCTGTCGCACTAAAAAAATTATATACAATATATTGTGCTAATTCAAATTATACATAACTATATATTGTATTATTTACTCTTAATGCGACAGCCCCTTTTTTATATATTAAGGTATTATAACACATATATGCTGTTGATAATTTGAAGCTTAGTAATTATTTTGAGAAATGTATGTAGCGAGAGTAAAGATATATTATTGGCTAAATAAAATATTTTTCTTATATGTCGCTCAAATGAAGTTAATTTTTGATTTAATAATTAATTTGTGAGAATAAAATAAATTTTCATTTCTACTATTTACTTTATTTTAATAAATGTTTTTATGATATAATATTTAATATATTTTAAGATCTCCTTTCTATTCTATATGGAGGAGGTATATTACTTGGATGAAACTATTTTATACGTTAATATATTTTAAGGTTCATATATAAACAAGTTAGAAGATCAGATTTTATTGGAGGAGAATATTTAATGAAAAAAAGAAAAAAAATATTTAGTACTTTACTAATATCAAGTTGTTTAGCAAATCAACCTATAAGTGTAGTATTGGCTGAAGAATTAAAAGATATTGATATAAAAAATATAGAGCAGACTAAAGAAAGTAAAAATATCAATATAGAACAAACTAAAGAGAATAAAGATGTTAAACTTAAAGATAATAAATTATATGAGGTATATTTAGATGGATCAAAAAAAGAATCTGGTTCAGGAAAAACAGAAGATGATGCTGTTAATAATCTTAAAGCTGCCTTAGATTTAGTTGCACATGGTGGAGTTATATATGCAACAGGAGAAGTAGTTGTATCTGATGATTTGCACATGCCTGAAAAAATAGTATATATTGAACCACAAAAAGGAAAAGAGAAAGGTAAACTTAAGTTTGAAAAAAAATTATATATACATTCTATGTTACATATAAAAGATATGGAAATAGAATTTTCATCAAATGATAAAGATTGTATATTTTTAAATGGAAATTATTTAGAAATAAAAAATACACCAATAATAGGAAAACCAAATATTTTTATTGGTTCAGAAAATGAAGATGTTACTTCTGATACGTCAGGATCTCTTAATATTATTAACGATAATTTAAATAATGATGCTATAGGAAATATAAATTTAGGCGGTAAAAATGGACATACTGTTGAAAAAGCATCAGTATATATAACTGGAGTTACTATAGATGGTGTAGTAGACGGAAAAAATGCTAAAGAAATCTCTGTTATAGAGATAGGAGATTTATCAAACATAAATAAGATTCAGAATGTAAAAAAAGTTAATATTTATAGAGAGGCTACCTTAAATATTGAATCAGATGTAGAAAATATAACAGAGTTCTATTGTTACGGTGGAATTAAAATAAAAAATGGATCTAAAATAAATGCAGAATATATATATGGAACTTTTTCATTTGATATTGAAGTGCCTGATAATGAAACAATAATAGAAGGTAATTATCTTAAAAGTAAAAAATTTGTAGGGGAGGTATTATTAAGCGATAAATTAATACGAGAAGGATATAGAATTAATACTATTCGTTGGCAAAACTCAGCAGTTTCTGATTTGATTAACCAACATAAATCTAATATAACCACTAATTATGCACCTACTATAAACAATTTAATGAGAGTAATTATTAATGAAGGAAATACTATTGATTTAAAAAAAGGTATCGAAGCATGGGATTTTGAAGATGGGGATATAACGGAAAAAATAGTATTTCCAAAGAATAATTTAAAATCTCTACCTGTAGGAATACATGAAGTACCATATGAAGTAACTGATAGTAATGGAAATAAAACTGTTGCAAATAGAGTAATACATGTAATACCAAGCTCATCTCCGATAATAAATGGAGTTGAAAATATAACAATTAAAGTGGGAGATGTAGACAAATTTGATTTACTTAAGGGTATAACAGTAAAAGATAATCGTGATAATAATTTAAAACCTACTGTTACAGGGCAAATAGAAAAACCAGCCCCTGGCAATAATAAAGACTCTATAATAACTTATACGGTAACAGATAGTGATAAAAATACAACTACAGAAACTAGAGTAATAACAGTAACTAATCAACTTCCAGTTATAAGCGGACTAGATAAGATAGTTACGAAAAAAGGTAAACCTGTAGATTTATTATCAGGAGTTAGTGCATCAGATGAAGAAGATGGAAATATAACTAATAATATAGTAAGAATCGGAAATGTTGATATAAATAAAGAAGGTGAATATAAATTAATTTATAAAGTAACAGATTCTGATGGAAATACTACACAAAAAGAAAGATTAGTAGTAGTTGAGGCAAATGATGAAGTAGTATCGCCAGAAGTTGAAAAACCAGAAAGTAAACCACCTGTTGTAGCGCCACCAGAGGTAGAAAAACCAGAAGTTGAACCACCTGTTGTAGCTCCACCAGAGATAGAAAAACCAGAAAGTAAACCACCTGTTGTAGCGCCACCAGAGGTAGAAAAACCAGAGGTTGAACCACCTGTTGTAGTACCACCAGAAGTTGAAGATTTATTACCTTCTACAATAGTTGAAGCAATAAATAATAACTTAATAAATTTAAACTCTGGTGCAGGAACTGTAGACAACCCATTAGATATAGAGTTTAATAATATTAGTGATGAAAAAGTAGATAATTTATTATCAAATATAAAAAATCTTAATACGGAAGTAAAGAGTTTTGAAAATAAAGATGGATACACATTTGTAAATATTAAAATAATAAATAATAGTAAATATAAAAACTTTAAAGCAAATGATTCTAATAATTTAAAAGAAGAAATTCATATAGTATTAAAAGTTAAAGATGAGTATTCAAATATAGCTGATAAGCTTATGGAGTTTGCTAAAAATAATATTGCAGATTCTAATGATGATATAAAATTAATAGATATTGATGGTCATTGGGCAAGTAAAGAAATTAATGATTTTATTTCTAAAGGATATATTTCAGGATATCCAGAAGACAATACTTTTAGACCAAATAATTCAATAACAAGAGCTGAGTTTGTAAAAATAGTAAATAAGTACTTTGGATTTACAGAAGGCTCAAATTCATCATTTGATGATGTACTTCCTTCACAGTGGTATTATAAAGATATAGCTATAGCAGAAAAAGCTGGATATATTAATGGAAGAAGTGAACATTACTTTGATCCTGATAGCCCTATAACAAGAGAAGAGGCTGCTAAAATAGTAACTACAATAACTGGTACTTTAGACCATAACCATGATAAACTTAATAAATTTGTAGATGGATATAAAGTATCTGATTGGGCAAAGTCATATGTAGAAGGGGCTCTTGAACAAGGATATTTAATAGGAAATGAACAAGGACTTGTAAATCCTGTAAACAATATAACAAGAGCTGAATCTGTAGTAATGCTATCTAGAATAAATCAAAAGAAACATAATGTGTCTAACTTTAAGACTATCTAATATCTTTCTTAGTCTTAATATTTTTAGTCAAGTGGTGTATACTCATAATTTTTATGATGTATACACAACTTAGTTGATTATGTTTATTTATATGTTAGATTGTTAAACTCTTTTAAGTTTAGTATAATTATGCTTTCATAAGTCAGTAGAGTAGTATCTACTGGCTTTTTTACGATTAAGGATATTATAATACTTTAAAAAATGTGGATAACTTCTGAATATAAGTAATATCAATAAATTGGTTTTGAGCGTAAAAAAGATTTTGAAATGCTTCGCCCACGCAGTGGCTCAAGCAACGGACGAAGTCGTTGGCGACATGAGCGAAGCGAATTTTTTATTATAATAATTTTGAATTATTTAAATATAATGTAAAATTATAAAACTTAATGATACAGTATAATTTAATATAATAGATAGTTATTATATATTTATAGAAAAAGAAAATTATATTATAAAAGGGGCTATCGTATTAAGAGTAAATAATACAATATATAGTTATGCATAATTTGAATTAGCACA
>CALFLM010000103.1 GCA_937880075.1 uncultured Romboutsia sp.
ATCAGATATAGAAGGAATGAGACAATGTGCGATAGCTGCTAAAGAAGAAGCTGAAAGATTAAATATAGAAAAACCTATAATAGTAGGGGTTACAGTTTTAACATCATTAAGCGATAAAGATTTACAAGATATAGGATGTAATATGACTACTGAAGAACTAGCAATAAAAAGAGCTAAATTAGCCAAAGAATCTGGAATAGATGGAATAGTTTGTTCAGCTCAAGAAGTTGATAAAATAGTTGAAGCTTGTGGAAAAGACTTTGTAACAGTATGTCCAGGTATAAGACCTGCATCTTCAGAAGTAGGAGATCAAAAAAGAGTTGTAACTCCAGCTGATGCAATAAATAAAGGAGCTCACTACTTAGTAGTTGGAAGACCTATAACTAAAGCAGAAAATCCAAAGATGGCTGCAATAAGTATAGTAAATGAAATAGAAAATGCTTAGGAGGTAGGTTAAATGAAGGGGAAATTAATATTAGAAGACGGAACAATATTTGAAGGGAAAGTATTTGGACACTTAGAAGACAGTGTAGGTGAGGTGGTATTTAATACTTCTATGACAGGATATGGAGAAGTATTAACAGACCCATCATACTATGGTCAAATAGTAACAATGACTTATCCATTAGTAGGAAATTATGGAATAAATCTTGAAGATGTAGAATCTGATGAGGTACATGTAAAAGGATTTATAGTAAGAGAAAAAAGTGATGCACCTAATAATTTTAGATGTGAGATGGATATAGATACTTATCTAAAGCAAAATAAAGTTATAGGTCTTGAAGGTATAGATACAAGAGCATTAACAAAAATATTAAGAAATAATGGAACAATGAAAGGAATAATAACTTTAGAAAATACATCTTTAGAAGATGTAAAGCCAAAGCTAGAAGCTTTCATTAATACAGAAGCAGTAAAAACTGTAACTAGAAAAGAAATACAGTACATAAAAGGTGAAGGAACAAAAGTTGCTGTTATGGACTTTGGAGTAAAAGGAAATATATTAAGAGCTTTTGCCAAAAGAAATTGTGATGTAACAGTATTTCCTGCAACTACTAGACCAGAAGAAGTTTTAGGAATAAATCCTGAGTTGGCAAAAAGCCGATTGCTGGAATATGTTTAGGACATCAATTACTAGCTTTAACGTTAGGTGGAAAGACATCTAAATTAAAGTTTGGACATAGAGGTGGAAACCATCCAGTTAAAGACTTAGAAGAAAATAAAATATTTATAACATCTCAAAATCATGGTTACTATGTATCTGAAATGCCAGAAAACATGGAAGTAACTCATATAAATTTAAATGATAATACTGTAGAAGGAATGAGGCACAAAGAATTACCTATATACAGTGTTCAATATCATCCAGAAGCTTGTCCAGGACCCAAAGACAACGATTATATATTCGACAAGTTCTTAGAATTAGTATAAAAGTTCTAGGTATTTATGTTACTTAATGGGATTAGAATTATCATTATAAAAATCGTTAATTAGATAAGGAGAAAAATTATGCCTAAAATAGATAGTATAAAAAAGACTTTAGTATTAGGTTCAGGACCTATAATAATAGGGCAAGCAGCAGAGTTTGATTACTCTGGAACACAAGCTTGTCAAGCTCTTAAAGAAGAGGGAGTAGAAGTTGTATTAATAAATAGTAACCCAGCTACTATAATGACTGATAAAGAAGTAGCGGATAAAATATATATAGAACCATTAACAATAGAATTTATAGAAAAGATAATAGAAAAAGAAAGGCCAGATAGTTTATTAGCAGGTATGGGTGGCCAAACAGGACTTAATTTAGCTGTTGAACTTCACGATGCTGGTATCTTAGATAAATACAATGTAAAAATGATAGGTACTTCAGTAGAATCTATCAAAAAAGGTGAAGATAGAGATACATTTAGAGAAGTAATGAGACAAATAAATCAACCAGTAGTAGTTAGTGATATAGTAACTAATTTAGAAGATGGTTTAGAATTTGCTAATAAAATAGGCTATCCAGTAGTTGTAAGACCGGCATACACATTAGGTGGAACTGGTGGAGGTATAGCTTAAACTGTTGAAGAGTTAACAGAAATATTTACTCAAGGATTACAATTAAGTCCGGTTAGCCAAGTTTTACTTGAAAAAAGTATAAAAGGTTGGAAAGAAATAGAGTATGAAGTAATAAGAGATGGTAATGGAAACTGTATAACTGTATGTAATATGGAAAATATAGACCCTGTTGGAGTTCATACGGGAGACAGTATAGTTGTAGCACCAAGCCAGACTTTAAGCGATAAAGAGTACCAAATGCTTAGAAAAGCATCTATAGATATAATAAATGCAATAGAAGTTAAAGGTGGATGTAACGTACAAATAGCTTTAAATCCTCATAGTTTAGAATATGCAATAATAGAGATAAACCCAAGAGTTTCTAGATCTTCAGCTCTTGCATCAAAAGCAACAGGTTATCCAATAGCCAAAGTTGCAGCAAAAATAGCTTTAGGATATACATTAGATGAAATAGAAAATGCTGTTACTAAGAAAACTTACGCATGTTTTGAACCAACTCTTGACTATGTTGTAGTTAAGATACCAAAATGGCCATTTGATAAATTCAAGCAAGCTAATAGAAAATTAGGAACAAAAATGATGGCAACAGGAGAAATAATGAGTATAGGAAGCAACTTTGAGGCTGCTATACTTAAAGGAATAAGATCTCTTGAAATAGGAAAATATTCTTTAGTTCATGCTCCTTCAGAAGAAAAAAGCATAGAAGAATTAAAGAAGAGTGTTGTAGTTCCTGATGATGAAAGATTATTTGACTTAGCTGAGATGATAAGAAGAGGCTATAAAATAGAAATGATAGAACAAATCACCGGAGTAGATAAGTGGTTTATAAATAAATTCAAATGGATAGTAGAACAAGAAGAAAAACTAAAGGGAATGAAAATAGAAGACTTAAATAAGGATTACTTATTAGAGCTAAAGAAAAAAGGATTCTCTGATAAAGGTATAGCAGACTTAATGAAAATAAGCCCAGAGAGATTATGTGAATTAAGAAAGTTATACAACATACAACCATCTTACAAAATGGTTGATACTTGTGGAGGAGAATTTGATGCATTATCTCCATACTACTACTCAACTT
>CALFLM010000104.1 GCA_937880075.1 uncultured Romboutsia sp.
TTTGATGGTAGAATAAGTAGTGAAATGAGACTAGGAGAAGCAATAGATAAAAAATTACTTACACCATTTCAATACTTCTGCGTAACTGATGAACTAGATTTAAGTAAAATAAAATGGTCAAAAGGTAGATATGACAATAAAGAACTTACAAATCTACTTACAGTTGATAAAATAAATGCTAAGAAAAGAGCAGATTTAATATTAAAAAGTATAGATGACTATATAGCAGATATAGATGAAGTAGTTGGACTTGGATTTTGTGTAAGTATAGATCATGCAAACTTTATGGCAAATTATTTTAATGAAAAAGGTATACCATCAGTTTCTATAAGTTCTAAATGTAGTATAGATGAAAGAGATGAAGCAAAATCTGGACTTGTAAATGGTAAATATAAATTTGCATTTGTAGTTGATTTATATAATGAAGGGGTAGATATACCAGAAATAAACACAATACTATTTTTAAGACCAACGGATAGTTTAACTGTATTTTTACAGCAATTAGGAAGAGGTCTAAGACTTAGTGATAACAAAGAGTGTTTAACGGTACTTGATTATGTAGGACAAGCACATAAAAACTATAACTTTTATGAAAAGTTTTCAGCAATAGCAAAGAAAAAAGGAAAAGCATTAAAAGAAGAAATAGAAAGTGGATTTATAACACTTCCAAAAGGTTGCCATTTACATATGGAAAAACAAGCTAAGGAATATATACTAAGAAATATAAATTCATTTATAAATAATAAAACAACTATAACAAATAAAATTAAAACCTTTGAAATAGAAAGTGGCAAAAAATTAAATCTTGCAAACTTTATAGAATTTTATAATATAACTTTAAAAGAAATCTATAAAACTAAAAATAGCTTTTATAGACTTTGTGTAAATGCAAAAGTAAAAGAAGATTTTAATGATATAGATGAACAAAGCTTAGCAGGTGGTATGTTAAGGATTATAAATACAGACTCAATAAGGCTTCTTAAATTTTGGATAAATGCATTAGAAAATTATAAAGAAAATAAAACTATAAGCTTTAATGATAGTGAAGAAAAAATGCTACTTATGCTACACTACACTTTATATACAAAATCACCTAAAGATTTAGGTATAAATAGTGCAAATGAGTTTTTAAAAAGGCTTTATAGTAATAAAGTTATTTATCAAGAAATTATAGAAATACTTAAATATAATTTAAGTCATATAAAAGTAAAAACATTTAATGATAATTTAAGTTTTGATACTCATTTAGAAGTATATGCAACTTATACTAAGGAACAGATTTTAGCATCCCTTGGAAAAAATACTATCAAAAAGCAATATCCTCTAAGAGAAGGTGTGCTATATATTGAAGATAAGAAAACAGATGTATTTTTAATAACTTTAAATAAGGTTGAGAAGCATTTTTCTCCTTCAACTATGTATGAAGACTACGCTATAAATGATGAACTATTTAACTGGCAAAGTCAAAGTAGGACAAGTATAGATTCACCAACAGGTAAAAGGTATGTAAATCATAGAGAGCGTGGTAATAATATATTATTGTTTGTTAGAGAAAATAAAAGTGAAGATGGAGTAACGAGTCCATATACTTATTTAGGGCCTTCTGATATTGTAAGTTATAGTGGAAGTAAGCCGATAAGTATAGTGTGGAAATTAAGAAATAAGTTGCCGGCAAGTATAGCAGTAAAAGCAGAAAAGGCACTATAAAAAGTCATATACATATATTTATTTTAGGGTATAATAAATAAAGAACTTATTAAGGACTTTATTATATACTTATGATAAGGAGACAGAAGATAAAATGATTGAAAAGAATAAATCTAAGTATGTACCTGAATTAACATCAAACTTAAGAAATAATTATGTATCAATCCCAAGTGTAATATCTAAAGCATCAGGAATAAGAATTTTTGGAAAAAGACTTAAGTCATTTATTTTTACTACTGATGTTGCCATAATAAAAAATACTAACGCTGATGCTGTAATAGCAGTATATCCATTTACACCTCAGCCAACAATTACTCAAGCTATACTATCAGTATCAGATATACCTGTTTTATGTGGTGTTGGTGGAGGATTAACACATGGTACAAGATCTGCAAATATTGCTTTACATGCAGAGTTTCAAGGGGCAATAGGTGCAATACTTAACTCACCAGCACCTGATGAAACTATTAGATATGTAAAAGAATCAATAGATATTCCAGTAGTTGTAACTATAGTATCTGAGTTAACAGATGTACAAAGTAAGATTGATGCAGGTGCAGATATATTAAATGTAAGTGGAGGAGATAATACAGCGAAGATTATTCGTAAGATCAGAGAGAAATTTCCACTTATTCCTATAATTGCAACAGGAGGACCAACGGAAGAATCAATTCTAGAAACAATTGAAGCTGGTGCGAATGCTATTACTTATACACCACCAACAAACTCACAATTATTTAAACATAAAATGCAAGAATATAGAGAAATTGAAAATCAAAAGTATAATAAAGAATTTTAGTAAGTTGAATGGCTAAAGGATCAATGACTTTATTTGTAAATTCATATATGTCAATTTATGAAATAATTTTTTAGAAGGTCAACAATACATATATAGTAATCACTTAGACAGAGAAAATAATGTACTATATATGTGTAGAGATTGTGGATGGGAGTGGGTAAAAAAGCTATTAAAAGATATAAATGATACTAATGTAAGAATCTTTTATAGAGATAATAAAAAGCCTATATGGAGTGAATTTATATATTATAATATCATAGAAATTGAAACTGGATTTAAAACAATTGGTAATAGTAGTAAATAAACTTATAGATATAATAAATATTAAGGAGAGTAGAACTTAACTTATCTGAAAATATATAATTAAAATATAGCAGCTAATATACCTTTACGAAAAATAAAGGTATATTTTGTTATAATAAAACATATAAAACAAACTTTAAGGAGAGTCACAATGGGAAAAAGTTGGGAAACTGTAGAAAAACCAAATTTTATTGGTAGAAAATATATAGATAAATCACTATTCAAATATGGAATACATATTCCAACAGAATATATACCTAAATTTTTAAATAACATACATGGAAATACAGTAGAATTGGGTAAAAGTAAAGAAATCAAATTAATATTTGATAACTATGAAGGTGAATGTAGTATAAGAAATGTAGACAGAAAAGGTGTAAAAAGTCAAACAATACAAATAAGATATGATGGAAATTCAAAACTTAAAGAATATCTTAAAAACAAATTTTCATATACATACAATTTAATTGAAAATGAAGAAGAAATAGATACAGATGAATACATAGACATATACAATGGAAATGACTTAAATACATTTTATATAAAAGAAAATACTCACAAAAACTTAGAATTAGGTAAAGAAGCAATAGACTTCATAAATACAATAAAATCAACAAGTATGAGTAAAAGCTATAAGATACCTTTACTATGGGCATTTTATAACAATGGAAATATAAGACTAAAAATAACTGAAGAAGACATATACAATTCATTTAAAGAATTTTATAACAAAGAAGAAAATGCAAAAGATCTACAAGGTCAAAAAAATACATTAGGCTATGAAAACTGGGGCAAAAAAGAATACCTAAAACTAGCAAAAGACAACCCTATAAAACACTTAGTAGATAAAACTTCACTTTACTTCTATAAAGAAAATGACATGCTTTGTATATCAGAAATATTAAAACCTTATATACACCAAAAAGAATTTATAGAAGAATTTAAACATGCGATACAAAGCCTAGAAAATAGATACTTTAAAAGAGAAATAACTAAAATAAAAGAAGGTGATAATAAATACATGGAACTAAAATATTTAATATCATCATTTGAAGAAAACTATAATGGAGATAACACTCAAGATGAAAAGCTTAGACAAGAATTTATAAATAAATTTCCACTAGATAAATTACCAACACTTGAACTAGAAAGATATGCACTAGGAAAACAGCCAGATAACTTATGTTGGTGGTTAGAATACAACACAGTACAATTAGGAAGTATAAAAGGTGGAAATGCATTAAAATTTAAAATATATTACTCAAATAAAGATAATAAGTGGATATATCCATCAGAATTTTCAAATGTAGAAGATGCATGGATTGAGATGAGAAAAAGTATATGTGATTTTATTGAAAATTTTAAAGCTGGAAAATATGAGTTACTAAATAGTTATAGTCTAATATCATCTATGAATATGTTTAAAACAAAACTTCTATATATGTATTTTCCTGAAAAGTTATTGCCCGTATATAGTATATATCACATACAAAAATTATTAACTTATTTTGAATACACAGATGAAGAAATAAAGAATTTAAATATAGTAGAAGCTAATATGAAGTTAAAAGAAGTACAGGATAGTAGAGAAGAATTTAAGTCATGGGATAGTCTAAAATTTATGAGATTTTTATACTC
This sequence comes from uncultured Romboutsia sp., assembly GCA_937880075.1. Lineage (GTDB taxonomy): Bacteria > Bacillota > Clostridia > Peptostreptococcales > Peptostreptococcaceae > Romboutsia. Next base: position 4,448 of record CALFLM010000104.1, read on the forward strand.
ATCGGTATTGCCAACTTTTAATAAAGAGGAAAATATTAATGATGAAGATATCGATGAAACAGATGAAGAAATAATTACAACAGATATTATAAATAAAGTTGAAAACTATATAAAAAATCAAGGATACAACTACACATACAACCAACTATCAAACCTGTATCTATCGCTAAAGACAAAACCATTTACAATACTAGCAGGAATAAGTGGAACAGGAAAATCAAAAATAATAAGACTACTTGCAGATGCAATACAAGCAGACTACACACTAATAAGCGTAAGACCTGATTGGAATGATGCAACTGACTTAATAGGATATAAAAATCTAGACGATAAATTTATAAAAGGTCAACTAACAAAAATAATACTAAAAGCACAACAAAGCAAAAATAAGCCTCACTTAATATGCCTAGATGAAATGAACCTAGCAAGAGTAGAATACTACCTAAGCGACTACCTAAGCATAATAGAAAGTCGTAAAAAAGTAGGACAAAATATAATAACTGATAACATAGTTGAATATCAAGAAAATAATGAAAGCATAAAACTACATATACCAGATAATATCTACCTAATAGGAACAGTAAACATGGATGATACAACATTCCAATTTAGTAGAAAAGTATTAGACAGAGCAAACACAATAGAATTTTCAGATGTAGACTTAGACAACTTATTCTTTGAAAAAAATGAAGAAATAGAAAGATTAAATATATCTAATAACGTCTTAAAAACAATATACTTAAAAACTATGGATATAGAAGAAGAGTACAGAGAATATGCAAAAGAAGTAAATAAAAAAATAATAGAAATAAATGAAATACTTAAAAAATCACAAAAACAATTTGCATATAGAGTAAGAGATGAAATACTATTTTACCTGGTAGAAAATAAAAAAGCCAATTTACTACATGAAGATACAGCATTTGACTATCAAATAATGCAAAAAATACTTCCTGCAATAAGTGGAAGTGAAGAAAGTGTATATCAAGTTTTAATAGACCTATTAAACTTCGTATGTGAAACAAACACTATAGACACTATAGAAGAAGCAACAAACTATATAAAAGAAACAAAAGTAAAATATGAAAATAGTGCAAGTAAAATTATATATATGCTAAAAGGATATCAAAATGATGGGTATGTTAGTTACTGGTACTAATAAAGATATATTAAAAGTATCTACAGATGATTTTACACTATACATATCTGGTAGTAGTGAAAATAAAAAGTTTAAAGCCACAAACAACAATAAAAATATAAATGCTTACTTAGGTATAACAACAAATTATGATTACACTAAGGAAGCTATAAATAGTTTTAGTGAGTTAGAAATAAACAACACTGATACAATGTATCCAAGCTTTTTTGAGGATGGAATATACAATATATATTTAGAAAATAACACTAATGATAAAATTGAAATATACCATGAGCACAAGGAAATAAGAGAAAACATAATAACTAGAGGTAAAAATATATTTGGATCTTTTAAGTTTAATGGAGATGTAGGATTTTCTACATTTAAAACAATTAAAAATAATAGTGAAGTGTTATCTTTAACGATACAAGTATTTCCATCAAAGCTTGATTATATGGATGATTATAATGAAATATTAAAAGATATAAATGAAGAGATAACATCATTAGTATTTGATTTTTTAAACAAGACTTTTTCAAGTGTAAATATATCTTATAATAAAAATCAAACGGGACTTGAGTTTATAGTTATACTTAACAACATATATGAAAAGCTAGAAAAAGCAATAAATAGAATTGAAAGATTTCCAAAGCATAGTGTTATAAATGAATACAACTTAAAAAATAAAAACAAATGTAAAGTGGTAGGAATAAAAGAAAGTATAAAGCATTTAAGAAAAAATCATACATCAACAAATGTAGTTGAGGTTAGAAAAAATACAACTTTAGATATATTTGAAAATCAATATATAAAGTACATTATAAAAAGAACAGTAAACAAAATAAAGAGTGCTAAATTAACACTTGAAAAAGAAAATAAAGTTGATACTAATTATTACAATAAACTAAATGAATATGAAAAAAGACTAACTTACCATCTTAATACATTTTTTAAGAATATAAGTGATATAAATAACAATAAATCTATGACATTAGCCTTTAAAATGGCAAGTGGATACAAAGAATGTTATTACTACTATTTACTCTTATCAAAAAGTTTAGATATAAGCAGTGGACTTTACGATATTAGTAATAAAAAATTATGGAATTTGTATGAAATATGGTGCTATATAAAAATACATAGCATTATAAAAGAGCTAGGATATGAAGCAAAAGAAAACTCCATAATACAATCAACATCAAATGGATTAACACTATCACTTATGCAAAATAAAGAAGCTAAATGTATATACGAAAATAAAGAAGGTAAAAAAATAGAATTATTTTACAATAAACAATACAATAAACTACCTACAACAAACCAAAGACCAGATACAGTACTTTGCCTAAAGGGTGTCGGGAAAACCGACAGGGTGTATATATTTGATGCTAAGTATAGAATCTATGTAGATAACAACGGAAATATATGTCCTATGGAAGATGATATAAATATTATGCATAGATATAGAGATTCTATAGTAAGTAAAAGTAGTATAAATAATCATTTTAAATATGAATCAGTTGGAGCTTATGTAATGTTTCCTTGTAGTGATGAAAAAATATTTGAGGAAAATAAATATTACAAAAGTATAGAGAAAGTTAATATAGGTGCAATTCCTATGCTTCCAGGTTCAACTTCTCTTATGAAAAAGCATTTATCAAATATTATAAATGAATCATATATAGAAGCTATAAACAACAATCCTGTATTTGATGAAGAAGATGATTATTATAAGTTTAAGAATAAAAATGTAATGATAGTAAATTCAAAGGATAAAGATCATTTTGATACTTATAAAAAACATAAATTTTATCATATACCTAAAAAATCATTATCAAAGATAAATTTAGATATTAAGTATTTGGCCTTTTATCAACCTATTGATAAATCAAATTCAAGTAATAAGTTTAATAATGACTTTGGCATAGAGTATTATGCAAAAATTAAAGACTATTATGAGTATAAAAGAATAGATTGTAAAGAACTTAAGTGTGATAATGGTAAAGAAAATGACATTTATTTAAGATTTGAACTTGATGAATTAAAAAAGGTAGCACCTATTCATAGAGTTGAGTATGGTATAAGAATTTTAAATTATACAACTTTATATCTGTTAAAAACAGCTACTACAATGCATGAACTTTATTTAAGTAGTAGAAGAGAAATAGATGTTTATAAGATACTTAAAAAGATTAGTAAGGATAAAAATATAAATCTTAGAAAAGAAAATGATGGATTTTATATAGGGAGTGATTTTGTTAAAGTATTAGATAATGGTGATATAAAACTAAATGGAGATAAAGTAAATATAACTGAATTAATGAATTTATAAAATAAAAAATACCCTGTCGTAAAAAATGACAGGGGATTTTTTATATATAGCCCTAGCTACTTCCTTATTTCTCAACAAGAAACCAACAAACAATGGTATAAATAATTAATATGTAATCTAACATATGGAAAAATAATAAGAAAAATAAAAATACAAACAATTTAAGACAAATATTTGCGAAAAAAGATAAAAAAATACGGAAAATAACAAGAAAATCTTGTATAATAGAAAGCATTAAACAAACAGGAGGACAATATATGAAATTTACAAAAAATATTTTATTGCTATTACTGTTAACCGTATCACTATTTATGATTACAAAATATACAAATAAAGCATTTGATGATGCTATAAATGAAGGCAAAAGAAAAGTAGCAAGCAATGATTTAGAAACAGCAAAGGAAATGTTTGTATTAGCCCTTGAAGAAAAACCTAAAAATAAAGAAGCAAAAGCATTATATAATCAAACAACAAAATTAATAGAAGCAACCAAGCTAAAAGAAGATAACATAGAAAAATCAAAATCTACATGTGAGGAAGTATTAAACATAGAAACTGAATCTAATATAGTAAAAAATAAAGCTAAAATCTTATTAGAAGAAATGAATTCTATTATAGAAAGTAATAATAAATTAAAATCAAAAATTCAAGAAAAAATTTCAAAAATAGAAAAGACTATAAATAATAGAGAATATGAAGCTGCAAAAGAAGAATTAAATAGTTTAAAAGAAGAAATTAAAGAAGAAAAAGTTTTAGCTGATGAAATGCAGGAAGTTAATGACTTAATAAATAAATGTAATGAAGAGCTAGAGCTATTAAGACAGGCCAAAGAGGCTGAAGCTAAAAAGAATAATCCGGTATATCCTATGACAGAAGCTAAAGCATTAGAAATATTAAGCAATAAATATCCAGGATATACATATCTAGGAAACTGTGAAATAGGTTATGAAACTATAAATGGTATTAGTGAAGCTGCATATGTATTTACATTTATAAATGATGAAACAAAAACACCTTATGCTGGATGGGTATTTAGAAATGGTGAATACAAACTTAAACCGATAATACAAGATTAAAATATCTAATTTGAAAAAATTTTTAACAAATTAAAAAATATAAATTTGTACCTAACATTAATCTATGTCGTGTTTTTTGACTGTGTATTTTACTGTATATAACTGAATAATGATATTAAAAATATATACTACTTAGTAACTCTATGGTTTATAATAATTTCTGAGGTGATATTAAATGAAACTATCAATAGGTCAAGTAAGCAAGCTATACGACATAAGCAAAGATACATTAAGATACTATGATAAAATAGGACTTTTAAAACCTGAAGTAAACGAAGAAAATGGATATAGATACTACTCGTATAAGCATTTAGACCAACTAAGTTTAATATTATGGACTAAATATCTTGGAATATCTTTATCAGATATAAAAGAAACAATAGAAAGTGAGGATATAAAAGAATACAGTAATTTAGTAAAAAAACAACAAAATATAATAACTGAAAAAATAAATAAATTAAAAAATTTACAAAATCATTTAAAAGAAACTAGTAAGATACTAGATGAAATAATAAACTATAAAAATGAATATGATTTTGACAAAATAGAAATAAAAAATGAAAATAATATTTTTTACGGTATAAATGTAAAAAAAGCATTAAATGAAAATCTTTATATAGACTATATAAAAGAAATAGAAAAAGCTAATGAAGTAGAATATGAAGAAAAGTATTTTACATATATAATTAATATATTA
>CALFLM010000105.1 GCA_937880075.1 uncultured Romboutsia sp.
TTTCATAAACATCTATTTTATAAATTTCTATGGGATCCCCTAATATAGTATATTTATTAAAGTTAATAAACTTGTAAAGCATATCAAATACTTGGCTATATTGATTATAATTGCCTTTATAGGTATATGTAACATAATAACCTTCGTCTAAAATAAAGTTGTAATCAGTAGCATCATCATCTAACAAACAAAATGTATGTTTATATATATTATAAACTCCATTTGAAATACTATTAGAATCAAACACAGCTCCAAAATTACTATTTCCTAGTATATAAAATTTGTCCTCAAATTTTTCACTTAATTTTTGAATTAAATAATCTACATTTTCATCATAAGAAAGTTTAGAATCACTAGTAATAGCCTTTCTTTTGTTCATATATAAAAGTTCGATTCTATTAAATGTAGTATTCTCAATACATCTATCAATAGAGGACAGTCTTTTTTTCAAAGAATATTTATGAGAGTTTAATATCTCAACTTTTTTTTCGATTAATTCAATTTCTTCTTTTAACATTTTTCTAGTAGTATTAATATTTCTGTTTTCAATGTATTCTTTAATTCTTTGCATAGAAAAATTTAAACTTCTAAGTTCACGAATAAGATTTAAATTACATATATCTTTAATGGTGTACATTCTATAGGAATTAGTATCTCTAGTAGGATTTAGAAGTCCTAGCTTTTCATAATATTTTATAGCATCTCTACCTAATTTATATATTTTTGAAAGTTCACCAGTTTTATAATATTTTCTTTTCAAAAAATCACCTCAAAATAAATTTAATATTTATTGACATGTGTATTATACCACAGTTTATAGTTTTCTAAGATGAAAGGAGATGAATAATGTGGAAAGTTCTATAGATTTAAAGCTTCAGTTTAAAAAGTATGTGATACCCTCTGTTGCAGCGATGTGGGTATTTTCATTATATTCAATGGTAGATGGAATATTTGTAAGCAAGGGTGTAGGTAGTGATGCTTTAGCTGCTGTAAATATATCAACACCATACATAAATATGCTATTTGCACTATCAATATTATTTGCAACGGGTGCAAGTACAGTAGTGGCTATGATGTTAGGTAATTCGAATAGAAAAAAAGCAAATGAATACTTTACATTAAACTTAGCTGTAATATCGATTATATCAGTAATTATAATGTTAGTTAGTTTATTAAACTTAGATAATATAGCGATATTCTTAGGTGCAACTAGTGCTACAATAGAGCATGTAAAAGATTATCTAGGTACAATTATGTTATTTGTATTATTTTATTTAGGCTCGTATTATTTAGAAGTATTAATAAAAAGTGATGGTTATCCTCATCTTGCAACAGTAGGTGTAATTATATCTGCTATAACAAATATTGTACTAGACTATGTTTTTGTAATTAAGCTAGGATATGGAGTTGAAGGAGCAGCATTTGCAACAGGTATAGCTAGAGTATTTTCGTTTTCATTTTTCTTCATACATTTTTTAAGAAAAAAGGGCAAGCTTAAATTTACTAAATTTAAGTTGGATTTTAGTGTTATAAAAAGAGTAATAGCTATAGGAATTCCTGATTCAACGACAGAAATAAGTATAGCAGTTGTAGTTTTAATTTTTAACCAAAGTATACTAAAAGTAATAGGTGAAAATGCTTTAGTAAGTTACAGTGTAGTTTGTTATATCAATACATTGGTACTTACAACTATGATGGGAATATCTCAAGGTATACAACCGATTTGTAGTTATTATTATGGGAAAAATGATAAAGAAGTGGTATTGTTAATTTTAAAAATGGGATTAAAGTCGGTAAAAATATCATCAATAGCATCATTTTTAATAGTTTTTATATTTACTAATCAAATAGTATCATTATTCATTAATAATGCAGAGCATGAATTATTTACTTATACTGTTAGCGTATTAAGAATATTTTCATTAGCGTTTTTAGTAATGGGATATAATATAATAACATCAGGTTTTTGTGTATCTATAGAGAAGCCTATTCAAGCTGGTGTAGTATCATTAGGAAGAGGGATAGTAGTAATAACCGTTACTCTAATTATAATGATTCTTCTGTTTGGGGGTGCTGGTATATGGACATCAACTCTTATATCAGAGATAGTTGTATTTGTAATCTCTAGAAATATTTTAGAAAAATGTAAAAATGATTTAGAGTATAAGTACATGGATCCTGTATTAAATCAATAAAAAGTATGAATTTGTAGATTAATAAAGAGATAGACACATTGAAGTTTAGATTAGAAGAACTAAAGCAAGAGGTAATGTTGGGAGAAGGATAGTCGGTTCATTTTTTGTTAGTAAGTCAAGTGATGAAAAAGTTTGGATAAGTATTCAAGAAGATATTTAAATCGGAGGTTCTATGGACGTAACGTAATTATGGATAAAGTTTAAGGTTACAACAACTTGGAATAATGAAAATGGAGATAAGCAAAATAGATAACAGATTGTATCTATTATAATAAAAACGTGCTCCTTAGACTAGGCTACGGAGAACTGTATCACAAGTAACGGAGCGTGGTTTTTGTAAGAAAAATTATAAATAGACTATACTAATTTTGATATGAGCCTTTTATGGTAGACAGTTAAAATAATAAAACTGTTGTCATAAAGGGCTCATATCATCTTATAGATATAATGTTTTAATATTAAAGGATATCATATAAGGTATATTTATAAAATTCAATTATAAATGAATTTAAAGCATCATTTATAATTGGTTTTAATTTACAAGAATCATTAAGACTGCAAGTATTATTATCGTTAGAAAAGCATTCTACAATATTTAAATTATCTTCTGTTATTTCAAGAAGTTTACCTAAGTTTATATCTTTTGAATCCATCCCTAGCTTTATACCACCATTTCTTCCTTTAGAAGATAAAATATATCCATTTTTAGCTAATTTATAAATTATTTTTTTTATATGATGAGTAGATAAATTAAGAGTATTTGACAATTCATCTACTGTAAAAAGTTTATTTTGATTATTGCCTAGATAAATTAATATTCTAAAACTATAATCAGTAAATTTAGATAAATACATAAAATTCTCCTTAATATAAGTTGATTGTTATATATTATTATAAATTATATTAGGGTAAATACAATATTAACTATAATTAAAAAATTATATGTTATCTAAAACTTAAAAGGGGTATATAGAATACATATTTAAAAAATAGGAGAGTTTTATGAATAGAATTAAAAAAATAATATTTATTATTGTAGGGTTTATATCTCTTTTATTAGGGATAATCGGAACAGTATTTCCTATATTACCTACAGTACCATTTTTACTTTTAACATCATATTGTTTTGCTAGAGGGTCAAATAAATTCGAAGCTTGGTTTAAATCTAGCAAAATATACAAAAATTATTTAGAAAGTTTTATGCTTAATAAGTCTATGACCTTAAAGCAAAAGGTATATATATCAACTTTTGCTGATATAATGATTGCTTTTCCATTGATTATTTTAAACAACTTATATATAAAGTTATTTTTAATAATAATTATTATATTTAAGTATTATTATTTTATATTCAAAATTAAAACTATAAAGATATGATTGTAATTGAATTGAGAATAAAGAATATATTACCTTTAAAAAATGTTTATATAAAAAATAATTGGGTAAATTTTTAATAAATAAAAAGTGTATATAAAATACACATTTAAAAAGGAGAGAGTAAGTATGTTAAGTCAAAAAACAATAGAAATAGTAAAAAGTACAGTACCAGTATTAAAGGAGCATGGATTAGAAATAACAAAAACTTTCTACAAAATAATGTTTACGAATAATCCAGAAGTAAAAGAAATGTTTAATATGGATAAACAAGAATCTGGAGAACAACCAAAGGCACTAGCAATGACAATATTAGCAGCAGCTCAAAATATAGATAATTTAGAGGTATTATTACCAGCAGTAAAGAAAATAGGAAATGTTCATGTTAATTCAAATGTAAAACCAGAGCATTATCCAATAGTAGGTAAGAATTTATTATTAGCAATAAAAGAAGTTCTAGGGGATGCAGCAACAGAAGATGTTTTAAATGCATGGGCAGAAGCTTATGAAGTTATAGCTAAAGTATTTATAGATGTAGAAAAAAATATGTATATAGATTAAGTACATCAAAAAATGTAATTTATTAAAAGTTCCTTAAAGTATTGATATTTTTATCATTGATATTAAGGGGCTTTTATTAATTATTTTTGATATCTAAATCTTCACCAGTTTCCAAAGATGTATATGGAAACGGCTTTTCATTTTTTTACTATAAAAGTAGCATATAAATATTACCCATCATATATTACTTCATCTATATCAATATCTATTCCATTAGAGTAGGTAGTTTTATTTACTGAAGTAGGGCACTTAGAATATTCTACTGGAAAATTAATATTCTTTTCTATAGACTCAAACACATTTCCTATAAAAGAAATCCTAGAAGCTAATGCTAGACTTATCTTTCAAACCACTTCCTTCTAACTGTAAAAGCTTTTACATAAATTAATTCGTAAATTTCAATAAAAAACTTGCATGTTTTTATAAAAAATATTTATATATATCATAAATTGCACAATTAAATTTCTAATTATCAATAAATAACAATTAAAAAAAATTTGCAATAAAAAAGCTAGAATTATTGTAATTTCCAATATCTAGCTATTATAACATATATTGATTTTTCCAAATATCTATCTATTTTTATATACTTTATTTTGTATTATTAATGGGATTTAAATGTTTTTTTAAAGAGACTAAGAACCTATAGAAAATGAGTAAATTATAATATTAATTAAAATATATTATCAAAACTAAAAAATAAGAGCATATTGATATGAGTATAGTTATTTAAATAATACTAATAAAATATAGATATGATATAATAAAATCAAAACTAAAAAGGAGATATTAAGATGGAAAGAAGATTATTAAATCCTAAAATAGATTTTGTATTTAAGAAGATATTTGGCTCAGAGAAACATCCCGGTGTGTTAATATCATTTTTAAATGCAGTATTAAAACCGAAAAATAATATAACAGATGTTAAAATAAAAAATACAGATATAGATAAGTCGTACATAGAGGATAAGTTTTCAAGATTGGATGTAAAGGCAGTAACAAGTAAAAATGAAATTATAAATATAGAAATTCAATTAAAGAATGAATACAATATGATACAAAGAAGTTTGTATTATTGGAGTAAATTATATGAAGAGCAACTAGAAGAAGGGGACAGATATGATAAGCTGTGTAGAACAGTATGCATAAACATATTAGATTTTAAATATTTAAAAAATGATAGATTCCATAATGGATATAGATTAAAGGAAATTGAAACTAATGAAGAACTGACAGATTTAGAAGAAATTCATTTTATAGAAATACCGAAACTTAAAAAGATAAACTCAGAAAAAGATATAGTAGATGTATTAGAGGGCTGGGTAGAGTTTTTAAGGGATCCTGAAAGTGAAGTAGTAAGAAAGTTAGAAATGACTAATAAAGAAATTAGAGAAGCTAAAGATGAACTTTATAGATTAAGTATGGATGAAAAAGAAAGAGAGTTATATTTTATAAGAGAGAAATCTATAAGGGATGAGGTAAGTGCTTTAGCTAATGCAGAGGAAAAGGGTATAGAAAAAGGAATTAGGAAAGGAGAAAGAAATAAAGCTATTGAAATAGCTAAATCACTTTTAGATGTACTTGATATAGAAACTATATCTATAAAGACAGGTCTTAGTATAAAGGAAATAGAAGATATTGAAGTAATGAACAAGTAGAATAAATATATATAAGATATAGTGAATATTTTTATAATATTTTTTCAATCAAAAAAGACTGTAGGTAAAGTTTGTATTTACACAAACCTACTTACAGTCCTATTTAAAATTAACATTATCTATTTAATATAAACTTATCTATAACCTTAGCCACACCATGCTCATTATTACTACAAGTCACATAATTAGCTATCTCCTTAATACTCTCCCTAGCATTACCCATAGCAACACCAAGACCAGCCATCTTTATCATATGTTGGTCATTTTCCTCATCACCAACAGCAATTGATTTACTTATAGGTATATTTATAGTCTTACATAGAGCTTGAAGAGCAGTTCCTTTGTTAGCATTCTTATTTAAAAACTCTAAGAAAAATGGAGCAGATCTAACTATAGTATATTTATCAAATAATTCTTTAGGTATATTTTCTAAAACCTCTTCTAATTTCTCAGGTTCATCTATAATCATTATCTTACAGAATGTTATATCATCATTTATATCTTCTTCTTTCATAGAAACTATATCGATATTATTAAGAGTTGCCTCGTGTATTGTATATTTGCTTGGAGCTTCTTCTGGTATTATAAGATTAGTTGGGGTATTTATATGTACATGAGTATTATTTTCTTTAGCTAAATTATTTATTAATACAAAATCATCATGACACATTTCGATATTAGATAGAACTTTTTTACTTTTAACCTCTTGAACTACAGCACCATTAAAGCATATAACATAATCCCCATCATCATTTAAGTTTAATTCATCAAGTAAAGGTGTAACCCCAGGTAATGGTCTACCAGTAGATAAAACTACTTTTGTACCAGCTTTTTTTGCCTCTTGAATAGAATTAAAAACTTCACTTGTTATTTTTTTTTCACTATTTAATAATGTACCATCAATATCTAAAGCTATTAATTTATACATATTTCCCTCCAAAGTATATATTTAAAACTTAAATATAATTATATCAATATTTATTAATTTTATAAATAATAAATTAACATTACTTAGTTACGGCAATATATACTTAATAATCTATTGATTAAACTATTTATTTGATATATAAAAAATTCGTTTCGTTTGAGCGACGTGTCGGAGAAACATTTCATTTCGCCAACGAGCTACGAATACATCCGTTGCTTGAGCGACGTGTCGGCTAAACATTTCAAAATATCATTTTTTACTTTTATAAAGTTATTGATATTATTCATATTCATAGGTTATTCACAATTTTTTTCATGATATAATTTACTTATACTTAAAAAATATACAACTTAGGATATAATTAATAAGAAGGAGTGATATTATGAAATTTTCAGATTATAAATATGAAAGACCAATATATGAAGAAGTTAAAAAAGAATTTATAAGTATAATTAATAAGATAAATAATTCTTGTACATATGAAAAGCAAAAAAAATATATAAAAAATCTTAATATACTTAGAAATAATGTAGAAACTATGTCTACATTATCATCTATAAGACATAGCATAAATACTTTAGATGAATTTTATGAAAAAGAAAGAGAGTATTGGGATGAGTACTCACCGTTATATGAGGAATTAAATTCATTGTTTTATAAATCAGTTATAAATTCTAAATTCAAAGAAAATATAGCAAAAGACTTTGGAAAGCAATTTATAGATATAGCAGATTATTCTTTAAAATCTTTTTCATCAGAGATAATAAAGGATTTACAGGAAGAGAATAAATTATGTTCTAAATACACTAAATTATTAGCATCTGCAAAAATAGATTTTGAAGGGGAAGAAAGAAATCTATCTGGTATGGGAAAATTTATGTCATCAACAGATAGAGACGTTAGAATAAAAGCATCAAACGCATATTATAATTTCTTTGAAGAAAATGAAGAGCAATTTGATGATATTTTTGATAAATTAGTAAAGATAAGAACTACAATTGCTAAGAAATTAAATTTTGATAGCTTCGTTGAATTAGGATATATAAGAATGATGAGAACTGATTACAATGCGAAAATGGTTAAAAATTTCAGATCTCAAGTTTTAAAATATATAGTACCCATTGCTAGTAAGCTTTATAAAAGACAAGAAGAAAGATTAGGATTAGAAAAACTTACATATGTGGATGAAGGCTTTGAATTTTTAAGTGGAAATGCAACTCCAAAAGGAACTCCTGAATATATAATGGAATGTGGTAAAAAGATGTATTCAGAACTATCAAAGGAAACTAAAGAGTTTTTTGATTTTATGATGGAAAATGAACTTATGGACTTAGTAACTAAAAAAGGAAAAGCAGCGGGAGGGTATTGTACATATATACCAAACTATAAGGCACCATTTATATTTTCAAACTTTAATCAAACTTCAGATGATATAGATGTACTAACTCATGAAGCAGGTCATGCATTCCAATTATATATGTCAACTTGGATTGATATGCCAGAGATAAACTTCCCAACATTTGAGAGTTGTGAAATACACTCTATGAGTATGGAATTTATAACATGGCCTTGGATGGATTTATTCTTTAAAGAAGACACTGAAAAATATAAATTTATACACTTAGGCTCGGCTATTAAATTTATACCTTATGGAATAGTTGTAGATGAATTCCAACACTATATATATGAAAATCCAAATATGACGAAAGAACAACGAAAAAATACTTGGAGAAAATTAGAAAAAAAATACTTACCTCATAAAAATTATGAAGGATGTGATTTTTTAGAAAAAGGAACATGGTGGTTTAAACAAGGGCATATATTTAAAAATCCATTTTATTATATAGACTATACATTAGCTCAAATATGTTCATTACAATTTTGGAAAAAAATAAGAGAAGATAAAGAAAACGGATGGAATGATTATTTAGATATATGTAAAGTTGGAGGAACTAAATCATTTTTAGAAATTGTTAAAATAGGTAACTTAATATCTCCATTTGAAGATGGATGTGTTGAAAGTGTAATAGGAACTATAGAAAATTGGTTAGATAATGTTGATGATAAGTCTCTTTAAGTAGTTAAATAATAAACAACATGGAAAAAAGTAATTAACTATGATATATTAATAGTCTATTAGTTAATAATAGATAGTAGATAAATCTAAAGATAGTTAATATAAAACTTATGGAGGTTTTTAATGAGATTTTTTATAGATACAGCAAATATAGAAGAAATAAAAGAAGCTAATGAGTTAGGTGTTATATGTGGAGTTACTACAAACCCATCTCTTATAGCTAAAGAAGGAAGAGATTTTATAGAAGTAGTAAAAGAAATAAGTACTATAGTAGATGGTCCTATAAGTGCAGAAGTAATAAGCTTAGATCATAAAGGCATGGTAGAGGAAGCAGATAAACTATCTAAAATACATAAAAATATAGTTATAAAGTTACCTATGACACTTGAAGGATTAAAAGCAACTAAAATATTATCTCAAAAGGGAATAAAAACAAATGTAACATTAATATTCTCAGCAACTCAAGCATTATTAGCTGCTAGAGCTGGAGCAACTTATGTAAGTCCATTTGTAGGAAGACTTGATGATATAGGTCAAGATGGACTTTCATTAATAGAAGAAATAGTTGACATATTTAATGTTAATGCTATAGAAACAGAAATAATAGTTGCAAGTGTTAGAAATCCAATACACGTAGCACAAGCTGCTAGAATGGGAGCAGATATAGCTACAGTTCCATATAAAGTTATAACTCAAATGATTAAACATCCTTTAACAGATAAAGGAATAGAGAACTTCCTTAAAGACTGGGAAGGTGCATCATTAAAATTATAATAAAAAATACCTTGATTTTATCAAGGTATTTTTTATTTCTAAGAAAGTTATATATATTAGGCTATATTTTAATACAATGTTGATTTTATAAAATATTTTAATAATAAAAAGTAGGTTATTTTACTTCTATTTGGAAGTTCACAATATATTAAAATTGTTTACTTCTTTTTAAATATAAAATTAGTTATAGTTCCTAAAATTAAAGCAGGTATTGTAGCTCCCATTAATATTTCTATTATAGATATTAATGAAAACTCATACAATTGAACTATAAATAAAACTGCAATAATTAAATAGAATAATATATAATCTGGTTTTCTAAATTTTGAAAAATTCATCTTCCAACCACCTTTTCAATTCCATTATATTAATATTGTTCATATCTAATTAAATTAATTCCTAATATATAACAATTGTTTAATCATTTTTAGTATATCATTTTCAATTTTGATTAAAATAGAGTCTATTATTAAAATATATTTTTATATACTATAATATTTTTTATATATCCTTTTTCTACAATAAATTGTTACACCATTGTAACCAAGTTTACGAATTTGTAATCTAAGGTAACAAGGGTGTAACTGTTATTTAATAATATTTAGTGATAATATTAAATCATAGAAGAAATAATATATAAGAGGACGTGATTTATATGAAAAAAGCAATTATAACATTATCATTAATATGTGCAGGGCTATTAGTAAATAGTAATATAGGATATATAGTTTTTGCACAAGATTTACAAAAAGATATAAATAAAGGAAATAATGTAGAAGTACAAGTTATAAATAAATTAAACAAAGAAGAAGCTGAAGAATTACTATCAATGTATAATCCTAATGTTAAGTACATATACCAAGGAACTGAAAATGATTTTACAACATTAAAAGAAAAAGGTCTAGAAGGATATGTGTTTTTAATGGATGTAGATGGAGATTTAGGAATGTTTGTAAATAAAGATGATGCTAAAATATACTACTTCCATCCAAGTGGATATCTTGAATTAGCAGAGTAAAAGAGAGATTTAATCTCTCTTTTTATTTTTTGCGTATAATATCTAAAAAATGACTAGAATAGCTTTAGAAAATAAAAAATTAGTTATTGTAATTATGTTAAATTAGCATTATACTATTTAAATATATAATACTTTCTAGTTTTGCTGAGGGAGTAGTTTGCACAATAAGTGTTACTAGATCAACATAATGACTTTAAGTCTGGTCTAGTATTAAAAAACGAGACTCATGCATGTTTATTTAGCATGCATAAGTCTCGTTTTTTTGCATTTATAAAATAAATTTTAGGAGGAAGAGTATGAGTTTTATAGCACTTATATTTACAGGCTTTGCATTATCTATGGATGCATTTGCAGTGTCTATCACAAAGGGTATGACAATTAAAAATTTAAAAAAATCTACAGCATTAAAGATGGCTTTAGCATTTGGAATATTTCAAGGAGGGATGCCACTACTTGGATGGACTTTAGGTATCAGTTTTGAAATCTACATAAAATCTATAGATCATTGGGTAGCATTTATATTACTTGGATTTATAGGATTTAACATGATAAAAGGATTTTTTGATGATAGAAAAGAAGAAAATGCATCTGAGTTAGAGTTTAGTGCTACGGTGGATGAACATGATTTATCTAACAAAGAAATAATAATGCTTGCAGTAGCTACTAGTATAGATGCTTTAGCAGTAGGAATAAGTTTTGCATTTTTAAATGTTAGTATAATACCAGCAGCATCAATAATATGTACCATAACATTCTTAGTATGTGTTGTTGGCGTATTTGTAGGAAATAAAGTAGGCGATATATTAAACGGATATGCAGAGTTAATAGGTGGAGTTATTCTTATATTAATAGGATTTAATATATTCAATGAACATACCAAAATACTAAATAATATATTCAATTCATTATTTTAAATATAAAAACCTATGAATGTAGAAATTTATTCTAAATTCATAGGTTTTATTTATTATTGAGTTTAATAATATATATTTAAAAATATTATTAATTTAAAAATATTTATAAAAATATGTTAAAATTTGAAAAAAAAAGATAAAAAATGTATAATTAATATATAAATTTTAATCGAAATATTTAGGCTTTATGTAGGGGAGTTTATTTTAATTAAAACTAATATATAAAATAATTGAAATTTTATATAATTTAAATTTAAAAAAGATTATATGAAATAAAAATAGGGGAGAGGTTGTATATAAATGTACAATATAAAAAAAGTAAAAAAAGAGGATGTAAAAATACAAAATAATTTATCTACATTTATCATAATGTCTTTAACTTTAATAATTAGCATATTATATATAAATAGGTTATTTATGATACTAAAAGTAGAAGAGTTACAGTATATGAATGTAATATCTTTTATACGGTTATTTAATTTAGTTTTAGCAGGTCTTGCAGTTGGTAGTTGTATAATGTGCTATACTAGCACAAAAAAAGAAGAGCTTTTTATTATATCTCTTATGTATGTTGTATTTTTTATAGATATATCTCTTGGAAACTTAGATAACATGAATTTAACAAATTCATCTAAGTATATAGATGGATATATTACGTTAAGTACATCATTATTTAGAATAAGTATATTAGCAATTAGTATTTTGCCGTTTAAAAAGATAAAAGGTATAATAATGTCTAATAAGATTAGTGCTATATTAGTAGTAGCTATAATAGCTTTCTTTATAGGAACATTAGAAAGTAAAGATTTTATTTTTGCAAATAAAGAAAACTATTTTATATTTTACAATGTATTTTTAATAATATCCTATTTAGTAGTATCGATAACATATTTAGTAAAGAGTATAAGACAAAAAGAATATATATACTCTGTAATAAGTTCGAGTATATTTTTACTTGGAGTGAAAGCTTTTTATGCCATAGTAGGAGTTAGAAGTCCTATGTCTATTATAAAATTATCATCTATATCAATAACATATATGGGATTTATTATATTTATAGGTGGGTTGTTTTTAGAACTTATATTAAGTATAAAAAGAAACAAAGAGTTAGAGAATAAACTTAATGTTTTTTATCAGCTAGTAGATGAAAATAAGTATAGTTGTATAGTTATATATGATGAAAATGAAAAAATAAAATTTGCAAATAAAACAGTTAAAAACTTTATGTTTAAAAATCCGTGTGAACAAGATAAAAAAGTTGAATCTATTATAATTAATAAAATGAAAGAAGTAGATAAAAATGTAATTTTTGAAATTAAGGATTCTATAAGAAAGTATAAAACATGGAAAGGCAATATATATATACCATCATTAGATATGACATTAGAATGTAGTATTCAAAATATATATACTAGATTTGGAGAAAATCACTATACAATTATATTCCAGGATATATCTTCAAAATTAAGATCAGATAGATACTTAATGGAATATGAAAAAATAAAAAAGCATGAAGAAGTTAAAAGTGAGTTTTTTGCAAATATATCACATGAATTAAGAACACCATTAAATATTTTTTACTCAACACTTCAGCTTCTGGACATTAAAAATAATGATACGTCAGCTAACTTTAGAGAAGTATATGAAAATCATAAACAGTGTTTAAATATAAATTGCAAACGTATGTTAAGGCTTATAGATAACATAGTTGATATAACAAAAATAGATGTAGGATTTACAAAAGCTAAATTTACAAACTGTGATATAGTTAAGGTTATTGAAGATATAACACTTTCTGTAATAAACTATGCAGGAAATAAAGATATAAATATAGTATTTGATACTGAATTTGAAGAGCATATAATAAAATGTGATTCATCTATGATAGAACGGGCTATGCTTAATTTATTATCAAATGCTATAAAGTTTACAAAAGAAGATGGTAATATATTTGTTAATTTATATAAAGATGAACAGTGGGTACATATAATCGTAAAAGATGATGGTATAGGTATACCTATAGGTATACAAGATATGATATTTGAAAGATTTATTCAAGGAGATAGATCATTAACTAGATTAAATGAAGGTAGTGGAATAGGTCTTAGTATAGTGAAATCTATTGTTGAACTAAATAATGGTGAAATATACTTAGATAGTGATGGAGAAAATGGAACTGAATTTGAAATACTATTACCGAATGAAAAATTAGAGGGTGATGAGTATGAGTATAATTATGAGGTAGATATAAATAAAATAGAATTAGAATTTTCTGATATATATGAATTATATAGTTAATATTAATTACTTGAAATATGAATATAAAAAATAAAATTTCATATTATAATATCAATAGTACTCACTAGATAAAAGCAAGGATAAAACCTTACCTTTTACTAGTATCTATTGGGAGTAGTATTGATGAGATATCAATAGATATCGTATTAAATAACTAAAATATATTAAATATACACCTCAATTTAATATATGGCAATTGATACTTGGTGTTACTACCAATAGATAACATATAAATCAATTGGTCAATAATAGTTATTTAATAAAAATCAAAAAGAGGCAAAAGCATAAGCTTTGGTAAAAGGCAATATACTTGATGGTTATAACCATTAAATATATTGTTTTTTATTTTTTATAAAAATAGTTGCAATTTTAAAACAATGTGAATATAATAAATTTATAAATGAATAAGTTCCCAATAAAGGGGAGTAGCTTTCACATTAGTGATAATCAATCGTCACTTCGGATAATATCCCGGTTGATTAGCGAGTATAAACTTGTTAGCAAGACCTTTAACGTATATTAAATATACGCTAAGGGTCTTTTTTATTTTCCAAAAAAATTAAGGAGGAAGGTATATATGTTTTACAAGAAAAATACTCAAGAAGTAATAAAATTATTAAATAGCAGCTTGGATGGACTCTCTAAAGAAGAAGCAGAGGAAAGACTTAAAAAATATGGTCATAATGAACTAAAGGAAAAGGAAAAAAGTAGTGTTATAAAACTTTTTTTAGAAATATTTAAAGATCCTTTAGTAATAATTCTTTTGATAGCAGCTGTAGTTCAAGTATTTTTAGGAGAAGTAATTGAATCAGGTATAATACTTGCAGTTATTACTTTAAATGCAATACTTAGTGTTGTTCAGAGTAAGAAAGCAGAAGGGTCACTTGATAGTTTAAAGAAATTATCAATTCCATATACGAAAGTAATAAGGGATAATGAGAAGATAACAATTTCATCTAGAGAATTAGTAGTAGGAGATATTGTACTTGTAGAGGCAGGAGATTATGTGCCTGCAGATGGTAGAATTATAGAATCTCAAAGCTTAAAAATAGTAGAAGGTATGATTACTGGAGAATCAGAACCAATATTAAAAACTGAGGAAGAAGTACTTTCAGATAGTTCATTAGGTGATCAAAAGAATATGGTATTTAGTGGTTCTATGGTAGTTTACGGAAGAGGGATGTTTATTGTAACTAATACAGGAATGAACACTGAAGTTGGTAAAATTGCAGATTTACTTGATAATGCAGAAGGTAAGCAAACACCATTACAACAAAAGTTAGATGAATTTAGTAAAAAATTAGGAGTAGGTATATGCTTCCTATCTGCTATGATATTTGCGGTTCAGGTAATGAGAGGCGGAGAATTAGCAAGTTCATTTATGTTTGCAATAGCTATAGCAGTTGCAGCTATTCCTGAAGCTCTATCTTCTATAGTAACAATAGTTTTAGCTGTGGGAACAAATACAATGGCTAAAAAACAAGCAATAGTAAGAAAATTACCAGCAGTTGAAACTTTAGGCTCAACAGCTGTTATATGCACTGATAAAACTGGAACACTAACTCAAAATAAGATGACAGTTGTTGAGGTATATACTTATGAAAATCTTGTTTTAGCAGATAATGTGGAAGGTCACGAAGTAGCAGCAACTAAGAGTTCTATACAAGATAGATATCTTAATTTAGCATCAATTTTATGTAATGATTCAGATGTAAATAATGAAGGTATAGAAATTGGAGATCCAACTGAAGTTGCACTTATAAATTATGCAGCTTTAAATAAAATAGATTACAAAATGCTAAGAGAAAAATATACAAGAATAGGTGAAATACCTTTTGATAGTGATAGAAAATTAATGTCTACAGTAAATAAAGTAGATGGTGAAACTATAATGTTTACTAAAGGTGCCCCAGATGTTATTTTTAGTAGATGTAAATATGTATTAAACAACGGAGAAGTAGTAGAATTTAATGAAGAAATAATAGATGAGTATAGAAAAATTAATGAAGATTTTTCTAATCAGGCATTAAGAGTTTTAGCATTTGCTAGTAAGAAAGTAAATGATAACATTAAACCATCTATAGAAGATGAAAATGAGCTTACATTAATAGGTCTTATGGCTATGATTGACCCTCCAAGAGAGGAAGTATATGAATCCGTTAAAAATGCTAAAAACTCAGGTATAAAAACTATAATGATAACAGGAGACCATAAAACAACGGCAACGGCAATAGCTAAGGATATTGGAATAATGGAAAGTAATGACTTAGCCCTTACAGGAGCAGAATTAGATGAATTAAGTGATTCTAAATTAGATAAAATATTAGAAAAAGTATCTGTATATGCAAGAGTATCACCTGAAAATAAAATAAGAATAGTAAAAGCATGGCAAAGAAGAGATAAAGTGTGTGCTATGACTGGTGATGGAGTAAATGATGCGCCAGCACTAAAGCAAGCAGATATCGGTATAGGAATGGGAAGTGGAACTGAAGTAGCTAAGGATTCATCTGATATGATTTTAATGGATGATAATTTTGTTACTATAGTCAAAGCTGTTGAATCAGGAAGAACAATCTATAACAATATAAAAAAATCAATAACTTATTTATTCTCAGGTAATTTAGGTGGAATAATTACTATAGTATTTGCTTTATTTGCTAACTTACCAAATCCATTTACAACTATACAATTATTATTTATAAATTTAGTAACAGATTCACTACCAGCTATAGCACTTGGGCTAGAAAAGCCAGAAAAAGGTGTAATGAATATGCCAGTAAGAGATTCTAAAGAATCAATATTAGATAAAGAAACATTAAAAACTATAGGGATAAGGGGTAGTATAATAGGTATAGCAACTATAATAGCTCAGTATATAGGTATGAAAAGTTCACCAGAATTAGGTTGTGCAATGGCATTTTTAACACTTACTTTATCTAGAATACTACAAACATTACCATCAAGATCTAATACACAAACTACACTTAAATTAGGATTTAAAACTAATAAATATGCACTAGGTGCAGTAGGGATTTGTTTAGTAATGTTATTTACAACACTTTTACCATTTATGAGAGGAGTATTTGCAATTCCAGTATCATTTGGTTTAGATAGTTTTATAATTTGTTTTACTTTAGCTTTAATAGCAAGTTTAATGATGGAAGTTGTTAAGCTTATAAAAATAAAATAGGGTATTAAAATGAGAAGATGTATATATAACAAATTTATATACATCTTTTTTAGCGATAGATGTATTCGTAGAGGTAGCAAAATGCTTTAAATACAATATAAGTATTGAGTTTATGTTATAATATAATAAAGGTCGCAATTGTTATATAATGCGAAGCAAACAAGGATTTGGTAATAGAATAAAAAAATTCAATAGGGCTGTTATTCATATTAATTATTAAAGTATTTTTGACATTTTTTACTTAAATCTGTTATTATGATTGTGTAAAATTTTATTAGGGGGGGTTTTACTATGATTAAAAAGAAAGTATTATCTATAGGGTGTGCAGTTGTTTTAGCATTTAGTTATTTTGGGACAAGGGTATTTGCTAATTATGAAACTGGTTTTGAGAGTAGTGTAGAAGTAGATATGATTGTTGATAACAAGGGGAATATTATATACGAATATACTGATGTAGATGGTGTTACTCGTACAAGCACAACTACAGATTCAATATGTTTGACTAAAGATAGATTTGACAAGATATATGGTATAAATAAATGGGATAGTGATAATATAGTTGTTGCAGTAAAGGAAGTTCCTAAAGAAGGAGCAAAAACATCTTTTGAAATTATTAATAGTGTTGGTGAAACTATTAGTAGTTCTGGAGGAACACAGTATGGTAAAGGTGAATCTTGGAGTGCAAAAAGTAGTGGTGGATTAGGTACACCACATTATGTAAGGGCTAATCCATCTGATATAGGTAAATATAAATTTCATTTGCAATGGTAAGGGTAATTAAGTATACATTTATTATTAATTATATCTTACAATTTTAATATATTGTGAACTAAGTTATACTGAAAAACTGTTTATTGTTTGGAAAATTATTCAATATAAGAAAGTTAACAATTGTTACATATTACGAAGTAAAGATTATATATCTTATTTATATAGTATTATAAATATAAATTTATTAAGGAGAATTAAATGAATAAATTTAATAAAATAGCAAATGATAAAACAATAATTAATATTTATAATAAAATATCTGAATTTGAAGATTTAGATAAAGTATGGGCACATCATAATTTAGAACATACTCAAAATGTTGCCAAATTAGTTGAGTCTTTATTGAAGCGATTAGACTATGAAGAAAGCTTTATAGAAGAAGCAAAAATAGCTGCAATTTTACATGATACTGGTGCAATAGAAGGCAAAAGGAATCATGCATTAAGAAGTTATAATTTTGCGAAAAAGTATATTAAAGACAATAATATTATATTAGAAAATAAAGATTTAGTTTTAGATGCAATAAAGATTCATAGTGATGGATTTGATAGTGATAATATTATTGCACTAACATTGATTTTGAGTGATAAATTAGATATAAAGCATACCAGAGTTGCAAAAGAAGGATACAATATAAAGGGAATGAAAGACATATCAGTAGATATTCATAATAAAGATTTAAAAATACAATTTATTTGTGACGAGAAGATTAATAAAAATGAATTAGAAGAGTTCTATTTTATCATAAAAGTATTTAAAGCTATAATATCTTTTTCTAAAAAAATGAATTTAAATCCACAAGTACTATTAAATAATGCTGAATGGAATTTGTTTAACAATATGCTTAAACAATAATTAAAGTTAAATTCCAATTTATTGTGCACATTAAATTAAACAATTTTAATAAATTGTAAAATAACCCTATTATGGTAAATAGCTATGATAGGGGCATTTTTATTTACTAGTTATCACAAAATTAGCTAACAGAGTTAAAATTATAAATAAGTATATGTTTTAATATAATATTGATATTAGAAACTATTTTAACAATAAAAAAGTAGGATGCATAATTATATGATCCTACTTTCAAGTTCGCATTATATTAATATTACTAATATTGTCTACTTTCTAAACCATTAACTTTTTTCTCTAAATTAGATATTCTACTGTTTACTAATTTTTTATATTTCTTATTTCTTTTAATAATACTATACATAGCAATAGGAATCAGCATCCATAGTATAGTATTTAATATTTTAAAGAGAAACTCAATAGTAATAGTCATAAACCCACCCCTTTATATATTTCATTGTAACATAATATACCGTTCTTTGAATATTCAAAATAGCTAAATAACTATAATATTTGATTTGAATTATATAACAATTGCGTATTTATTTTCATTATATGATATTTCAACATTGATTTAAAAGATAACCTAATAAAAAAATAATTACTCTCAAACACCTTCAAAGTTTAAATATTATACGGAATGTAAAAATGAATAATTATTATTATAAAATTCTTTAAGTTTTTTCATATCTCTATGCTTGATTGTACTACTTTAAAATATGTAATATAATCATTACATATTTTAATTTTAGGGGGAAAATTTTGATGCAAAAAAAAATTTAAAGTTTACACTAATAAAATACTTAAAGTACAAAAACGAATAGAAGTAAACAATGAAAAAGATTATCAAAAAAATAATATGTATTTTATGCTTAGGGATGGTAATGAAAGAGTGTTCAGGTGTAACTGATTATAGAATTATTTTAAATAATGACTATTATGTTGCAAAAACTTCTGCCAATAATGCAAAAATATTTAAAATAGAAGATAAAGATATTACAGGAAAAGCTCCATCAATACCTGTATATCATAAAGAGAATGATGAAGAATATGAAAAAGAATCTGTAATTAAAGTAGGACAAGATAGTAGATATATAATAGCTCAAACAAATATGGACAAATATTATATATTAGACACAAAAGAAGAAAGTGTAATTGAATTTGAATCAGAGTATGAATTTAATCTAAAGAAAAAAGAACTAGGAATTTCAGATAATGTTTCGTTAGAAAGTTTATATAAATACAAAAAAGAATAGATTTAGAATATTTGTATTGATAAATATTTGTAATTTTAATACGAGGTAAATAGACTTTGGATATAATATGTAATTTTGTAAGGGAGAAATAAACTTGAAAGTATTAAAAAATAAATTATTTTTAGGGTTAGATTCAATAATAGTTTTGATTTTAATTATATTTAGTTACTCTAAAATAAGAGAATATAATG
>CALFLM010000106.1 GCA_937880075.1 uncultured Romboutsia sp.
ATTGTATTTTTGAACAATAAAAAATAATAACTTTACCTAATGAAGTATTTTAATTTAAAACATATATACATTAAGGAGTTATAAATTATAACCAAAACTGCTAATGATTTGATAAGCTGATGTATCCTAATAGGTAGCAAGGGCATATCGTTTTAGATATGAAATGTTTGGCCAACACGTTTATCAAGCAAAGCGAATTTTTTAATTTTTTATTGTAGATAAATAAATTTACTTTCTTAGATTAGCGGATAATTTAATTATTATTTATAATGACACAAAAATACAAAAAATACTAAAGTTCGACAAAAAAATAAGACAAAAAGTTACAAAAAAAGTAAAATATTGGAATTTTCTTGAATGTGATGTAAACTAAAAATGTACATTAAAAAATATTTCAATGAAAAACTAAATTGGCTAAAATATTAGACTTAACTACATTTTGGGGACAATTTTAGTGATACTTTTTACTGAATAAAATTTTTCTTGTGCTAAAACAATAATAAAATTATAAGGAGTTGTTTTTATGAGTAATGTTGCAGTTATGAATGATTTAGACAAAAAAATTTATGGATTATCATATGATCCTAGAAAAATACTTTCTTTAAATGGTGAAAATATAGAAAGTTTTATACCTAACGAAGGTATTAAAACTCCAGATAAATTTATTGTAATTAAAAGAGAGAGAAGAAGTATATCTGACAATAATGCAGACATTGCAATAATTGATTCTCTAAACAATAGAATTTTTCCAGGGGCTATACAATTAGCAAATAGAAATTTAGTTGAAAATAGACCTGACTTTGTATCTTGTGATAGAAAGCCAATAGTTTTAAGTATTGACTTACCTGGGATGGGTAGTGAATCAAAAGTTGTAGTTGAATCTCCTAGTAATTCAAGTATTTCTTCTGCAATTAGTAGTTTACTTAATACTTGGAACTCAAAATATTCTTCTACAAATAAAATTCCATCAAGAATTCAATATAATGAAAGCATGGTATATAGTGAATCGCAAATATCAACTAAGTTTGGTTTAAACTTTAAATCTTTAGGTAAATCGTTGGATATAGATTTTAATGGTATATTTGAAGGTAAAAAGAAAGCGATGGTTATATCATTTAAGCAGATATTTTACAATGTAAGTGTAGATGCACCAAAATCACCGTCTGATTTATTTGGGGATAACGTTTCTTGGGATGAATTAACATTAAAAGGTATTAATAATGATAATCCTCCTGCATATGTATCTAATGTTTCATATGGTAGAACAGTTTTTGTTAAATTAGAAACTACATCTACTAGTTCAGATGTTGAGACTGCATTTAAGGCACTTATAAAAGAGCAAAATGCTGAGTCTAATGTAAAATATAAAGAAATATTTGAAAATAGTACATTTACAGCAGTTGTAATTGGTGGAGGAGCACAAGAACATAATAAAGTTGTAAGTAAAAACTTTGATGAAATAAGAGATATAATAATGAATAATTCAGAATACAGCTCTACTAATCCTGGATTACCAATATCATATACAAGTGTTTTCTTAAAAGATAATGCAATAGCAACTGTAAATAGTAATTCAGAATATATAAAAACAACATCTACAGAATACACAAATGGAAAAATTGTATTAAATCATACTGGAGGATATGTTGCTCAATTTAATATATCATGGGATGAATTTACTTATGATAAGGACGGTAAAGAAATTTTAACTAGAAAATACTGGAGTGAAAATAATAAAGATAAAACAGCTCCATTCAATTCTACTATAAATCTAAGTGGTAATTGCAAAAATATAGATATACATATAAAAGAAGCTACTGGTCTTGCTTGGGAATGGTGGAGAACTTTAGTTAATGTAAAAAACACAGCTCTTTTAAAAGAAAGAAAGATAGATATTCATGGAACAACATTAATTCCATATGTTAATATAACACCTAATTTTTAAATATGAACGAAATTCTTAATATATAATTTTATTATATTTATATATTGTTTGTATAAAATAGGCTTACACTATATATAAATTAATCGAGTAAAATGTATTCTATATAGTCCACACAAAAATACACACATTTTTGTCAACTATATTAGGGTACATTTTATTTTTTCAATAATATAAATTTATAAAAGCGTGTAAATGTAATCTATAACTATTTTACAAGTTCTAAGATAAATGTTTACTTGATACACATTACATACATTTATTATTAAGTTCGATTACTATATATGTTTAAGTATATTTTGTATAAGTTAAAGGAGTATTATAATGAAGACATTAAAATTATTTGATTTAATTGAAAGAAGTTTTTTATCTTTAAAAAAAACCAATAAGAAAATATGGATAATAGCTATAATAATATCTATATTTTCTGGTGGATTAATAATACAGGAGAGTTTTGAATCAGATTCATACTCAGACTTAATTTATCAAGATGAAATTTACGATGAAACCTATGAAGAAGTTGAAGAAGTTGAAGAAGTTGACACAGTTTTTACAGAAACATTTGAAATTATAACTACAGTTATATTAATATTGGTATTAATTTTTATATTGGCGATATTTTCAGTAGGTTTATTAATAAACGTAGTAACATATTATTTATATCGTAGCATATATGAAGCAACATATGATACAAAATTAGATAAAGCATCTCTAGGATTAATTGTTAAAGTGAATTTAATAGTATTTTTAAAAATATTATTAGGATTTGTGTTATTCATAATTCCAGGAATAATCGCAAGTATAAAGTATTCACCAGTAAATTATGTTTTATGTAATAATCCAGAATTGTCATCTAAAGAAATTTTAAAGAAAACACAAGAATTGAGTAAAGGATTTAGATGGAAGATATTTATATTTAATACATTTATAACGATAATAGGTTTAATAATTACGTTTGTATGTTCACTAAGTATTTTTGTTCAGGGATATGTTGGTATAGCTATATTAGATATGATGATTAAATTTGTTCTGACAACATTTACAGTGGTATATAGTGGAATCTTTAATATACATCTATATAGAGAAATTGAAAATATAAAAGAGATGACTTTAAGTTAATACTGGGTATGTAAAATAAAGTGTGTATTCTTCCAAATGGTGTGATAATTAAATTATCCAAAGGAAGGTGCACACTTTTTATGTTAAATAAAGGTGAGATTTTAAAGAAATTTATACAAGAATACGATTTTAAAATAACAAGGGATGTATAAGAAAAGTTAAAAGATTTATTAAAACTTATTTTTGAATAAGGAAATAGTAGTATAATAAGACTATATTTATAAACAAAAGAAAGGAAGAATAATACATGAGTTTTGGAATATTAA
>CALFLM010000107.1 GCA_937880075.1 uncultured Romboutsia sp.
CCCTCCTTCATATGCTGTAGCTGTTATTGTATAGTAAATTTTACTTGGTTTTTCTCCTTTTTTCTTGAAGTACGCTTGTATTATACCATTACCACTCATATTCTTAAATGTATATTCGCTTACTATTCCAACACTTTTTCCATTAACAAATACATCTGATATTTCATAACCTTCTTCTGGAGTTATCTCATATTTATAAGATTTTCCTTCTTCTACGGCAACTGTTCCAGGAGTAGTTATTTTCCCTCCTTCATATGCTGTAGCTGTTATTGTATAGTAAATTTTACTTGGTTTTTCTTCCTTTTTCTTAAAGTGTACTTCTATAGTCGCATCATTACTAACGTTCTTAAATGTATATTCTCTTACTATTCCAACACTTTTTCCATTCACTAATACATCTGCAATTTCATAACCTTTATCTGCAGTTATTTTATATGTCTGAGATTTTCCTTCTTCTACCTTTACTGTTCCTGGAGTTATTTTTCCTCCTTTATTTGCTATAGCCGTTATTGTATAGTAAGAATCATAGTTAGCTATGATAGTTACATCTTTCTCAGGCATAATAAATGATGTTACTTTTTCTGTGGGATTTTGGAATTTTACACCATCTGGTGATGTCCATTCTACAAAATTTTTATTATCTTCTTCCTCATTAGCTTCAATAGTAACAATATCTCCTGCTTTATATTCTCCTGTTCCTGTACCATTTATAACTGTAACACTATGCATAATATTCTCATTTTGTTTTTGTAATTCAACGTCAATAGTTTTACCATCAATACAGTTTACCTCAATAACTGTATGATCTTCATTAGCAGATAATATAGTAATATCGTCGGATTTATTTTTTAAACTCCACTTTCCTTTCAATGTTACCTTTGTCTTTTTCATCGTACTTGGAGACATATAATCTGAAGTAGAAACTCTTAGATCAGGGTCACTAATACTAAGGCTAATATCATTTCCTGTTGGTGTTACCATTGCTAAAATTGGTGTATCTGTCTCAACGATATATTCTTGATTAGATAATTTTTGATTTTCCTTAAAAATAGCATACCCGAAAACACCTGTATCTTTGCTCTTTACAATATGAGCTACATTATCTTTTTGTGCAACTTCATAATTTATATTACTTGCATAATTGGCCATTTCTTCAGGCGTTGTTTTTACTTTAATTACATACTCATACTCACCATTGTCTGGTGCACTACCATGATCAATCCATGCAGTAGCATAATTACCAGTGGTATCTGCTTTATCAGAACTATTTCTAGATGTTTGTTGCTCACGAGTTATGTGTACATTACTTGCATTAGGAATATAGTATCCATTATCATATGAATCTATAACCCAATTAGCCCCATTACCTAATTTATTTTTATAAGGGAACTGCGTAACTTCCCCAATAGAACCAATATGAATCGGTTTATTTGTATTATCATATATACTGCTTTGGAATAATGTAGTCTCTGTTTTATTTTTTGTATCTTTATTTTTAATATCAGAACCTAACAATATCATTTCATCCCCAAGAAAGAATACGGATTTTTTAGCATAAAAACTATTATCAAATGTAAGGTCATGCATAGACATTGCCCATACTCCATTATCATCTTTACCTTCTACACTTCCTAAGAAAATTTCATCAGAATAAGTTCTATGTTCATTATTATTATTTTTACTTGATAAATCATTAAGGCTTAAATGCTTTGTAGTGGCTCCTGGCATACGATTCCAGTCCCATCCATTTTCAAAATCATACCCATTATTCTTATCTGTGATTAGAGGCCCTTTTGACATAATTTGTAAAGTTCCATAAGATAGGTACCTTCCGTAAATATTTTCAGTACTACTACTCTCATAATCCCACAAATATTTACTCCATCCTTTTACTGTTGCCATCCAATCATCTTTTCTTTTAACTGCTAATCCTCCATATGGTTTTGACCAAAAACCTTGTTGCTCAGGTGAAGCACCAACTCCTGAATTTACAACATCTAACATTACAGAAATTGCTCCTAACGTATTTACATAACTAATACCTACCCCAGATTGTTTTAGTAAATCTCTTTGTAATATACTACTATCTAGTTGCCAATTCTTCATAAATATGCCCGCCATCTCTATATCAATAGAACCATTTGTTTCAGGATTTCCAGCCATAGCTAGGTATGCATAAGCTGGCAATAATTTAATTGATATTGGTGAACTCTGTACAATACGTCCTCTTAAAGCAATAGGAATTTCTGTTTGATTAGTTAAAATATCATGAGTAATCAATGCTTGTTTTAAATTATTGTGTACTTCATCGCTAATTTTAAATGTTGTATCATGTAATAAATAAACAATAGCTGATGTTAAATGGTAAGCATCTGGTGCATATGCACTCATATATGGTGCTTGATGATGAAATCCCATATAATCTGGCTTTATCGTACCTGATAAATAATTGCCAACATTTAACGTATTATTGAACCAATTGACGTAAGATTTCATAGCTTGTACTTTTTCTGGACTATCTTCCATCATTAGAATATAAAGCAATCTATTCAAAGAGTTTGTACGCAAATCATCTGAATTAGAAGACTCTTTCTCTTTTTCAGGATCAATAAATATTTTTCCAAAATCACTATACCAATTAAATGCTCCCATCTCTCTATCTAGACGATTTGTTTGCTTAAGTTCATCTTTCATCAAATATACTGAAATGAAATATCCAGTTGTTCGCAATATTCCAAGATTCCAAGAACCTAGTCCACTCCCCTCTGCCCAACCTTGATCATGATAATAATCGTAAAGATCGTAAAGTTTTTGTAGACTATCATTATTTCCATTTAGTTTATAATCATATACCAAAGGTAAAAAGACAGTATCCGCAAGTCCGCTTCCAAAACCATTTTGATTAGTTACATAGGGTGAACGATTACCAAATAATGGCTTTCCGGTAATCCTACCATCTGGATGACGTTTTATGTTGAAAGAATCATATTTTTCCACACCTGCTTTTATAAACTTATCAAGTGATCTTTTTCGAGTTAACATCTCTTTTGTATTAGTATATTTACTTCCACCATAAATCCAATCATTCACCCTATTTTCAATAATTTTAAAAGTATCTATATGTTCATTTGTAATAGGCTCTAATGGTAAATATGGTTTCTTGTTTATATGATAATAATTTCTCTGCCAGACATCACCTTTTTCATCATCTGATCTTTGTAGTGGTACTTGATAATCTTGTACTCTATTCCAATACATACTATTTTGGAACTCTAATACATCAAAATATATACTACCTTCTGTTTTTGGGGCTACAATTTGCATCTGTTCTAAGTTCCCTTCTCTTTTTCCAACAAATGCCTCATTTACAGCATCATCTTTAAAGTCAACCCAGATTGTCCTCCAACCAGTAAAATTCAAATAAAAATCAAATGTATATAATGGATTGTTATTATTAATTTGTTCTGTTGTTCCGAAGTTAAAAGTTAATGTATCATTTCTTGGATCTTCATTATATAACCAAAGAATAATTCCTCCATTCCTACTTTTCCCAGCCTCTAACATATTTTTCTCTGAAGTGACTGTCAATTTATCATTACCTTTCCACTTCCATAACAATGAGTGATCTTTATCTTTGTAACGTTTCGTAGATATTTCTAATGTCCCTTTTTCAGTTGTCCAGTTACTTGGAACCCCCTTTTCAAATGATTGCATATTACTACTCTTAGCATTGACTGGAGTTACTTTAATACTAGAAATTATCAAACAAAATATAATTCCAACTATTACTTTTTTTATATTCCTTTTTTTCATTTTATTTCCTTTCCTATTCTTAGATCTATTTGATATTCTCCTCATAGCTAAATCAAGATGATTCACTAGGTGTTTTATTATACAATCCTTAACTTAATTGGACCTTTAAAAAAGCCATACGCAATTTAGCAAAGATAATTATACGAAAATACTAAGTTTTTTAAACCTAGGATTTAATTTTTATAATAAAAAAGCATCGCCCTATTTTTTAGCGCGACAAAATCATTTTTTAATATGGTAAATTATCGATATAAGTGCAACACTTTATATTTATGTTGCAGTGAAGACCTCTGTAGGTATTTTATATTCTAGATACTTGCAATGTCTATTATTTATTATATTTTACTACAACATCAAGCTTATTTTGGATTATAGTAGAAAAATCAAAATTTTTAGGATAAAACTCTCTTAATAATCCATTAGTATTTTGATTAATCCCTATTTGCCAAGAAGCATAATGATCTGCAAAATAAACATCTATATTTAATGTCTTTTCAATTTCATTATAACAGGCAAATTCTTTACCTCTATCAACTGTAAATGTTTTAATTAATTTGTTTTAAATAGACTTAAATACTTTGAAACAATGTAAATTAAACATTGTTGATTTTCTATTATCCATCCTAAGTTTAATAAATTAGACCATGCAACACCTTTCATTTGTGATAATATGTTTGTAGCTCATAATTTTATGTCCTTTCATGTAAAGTGGTTTTGTAGTTATTATTACTGTAACATGAACATAAACTTATGAGCTATTTTTTATACACTTTTAGGTGTTGCACTTAATATGATAATTCATCATATAAAAAAATCTCACACTCAAAAATTGAGTATTATAATATATTCAAACGGTGTATTTATATTTTAGTTTATAATATTAATTATGCATTTTGAACAGCATACATTTCTTTTAACTTAGCTTGTATATCTTTGTTTTCAAGATACTCATCTAAAGTAGTTTTTCTGTCCATTATCCCACCTGGAGTTATCTCTATTATTCTATTAGCAAGAGTTTGTATCATCTCTTGGTCATGAGAGTTAAATAATAATACTCCTGAGAATTTTTCTAAACCTTTGTTTACAGAAGTTATAGATTCTAAGTCTAAGTGGTTAGTTGGGTCATCTAAAACTAATACGTTAGCATTTGATAACATTAACTTAGATAATGAATAGTAAGAACTTTTTTATTCAAATTTATTACAAATATATTTTTAACTCTAAGCATTTTCATACCTTTTTGTATATTAATTTATATATATACTACTACATTTTTAATAAATATACAAATTATTTTATTAGTTTATCTTATGTTTACTACCATATAGTAAATTGTATTATATTATGTCTATTCTTTTAGTATCTAAAAATAGTATATACATTAGTATTTTCAATAATTGTATTAAATCTACTATAATTTTTTCTTCATTATATATGAATTATTAATTTAGCTATTTAAATGCAATAAAAAACAAGTGCTATAGTACGATTATTATAGCACTTGTTTTTTTAATAAATTCGATATTTTATTGTAAATATACTCTACAAATTGGAATTTGTACTATTCTAATTCAACTTGCTTAATAACTTATTCAATTACGATTTTTAGACGTAAGGATGTGTTTTACAATTATGCGACAAAGCCCTGTTTCATGGAACATACCATCTTTTCTTGTTTATTAGCTCCTTTTTGTGGTGTTTTTTCTCTTATTCTCAATCCAATCGTCCAAATATTCAAATTTTTTTTCATTCTTTTCATTTTCATACTCATTGTACGAATTTAGGTATTTGCTTTTTCCGTTCTTAGAATATTCTTGTATTGAATCCTCAACTTGCTGATAATCATATTTTATTTTCGTAGCAGCATAAATTTTTTCGCTATATTCTACAAGTTGGAAAAGAGAAGGATCAAAACAAACAATATTATGTCCTTCAGCTTGAACACTTTCAAAGTATATACCATTACTGTTTATACTTTGAAATATATCCGCCAGAAAACGTGTTATATTGTATATATGTTCTGTTCCATTGTGTACTGGCTGGGTCAAAATTTTAAGCCAAGTTTCTATTTCCATATCATTATCAAATCTTGTCAAGTCAATTACTTCCATCTGCTCTTTGCACTTAAACTCACCAATACTACAATTCTGTCCTATTTGTAAATGAACCTCTGCTAAACAAGTTTCTATTGTATCTGCTAGGTACAAATAAGATATTCCTTGCCTGTTAAATCTTCCCCCATTTGTATATATTGGTGGTGGTGCTTCAATACCATGCTTATAATATGGTAGTATAAAACTTCTACTATGATCATCCTCTGCTCCATAGATTACCTCATTTCCAATACGTCCACGATAAAAGACTGTATCGGTATCTATAATTTTAGTCGGTAATGTTTTTGTTTTGAAATACTCTTTATATTCTTCAAATAGGTTATCAGGATTATTATGCATTAAATCATCATTGACTATCTTTTTTAAATCTGATTGAAAACTATAATTACATACAAATTTTTTGTCTTTTTCAAGAGCATAGTTGGTTAATAATTGTGCCCTTCTTTTTGCTTTTTCAATCTTGTCCGATAAATTCATTTTTATCCCTCTTTCTCTTCTATTTATTCATACAAATTCCTATTTATCGTTATTTTTATTTAGAAATATTTTACATAACTATATTATACTATAATAATAATGCAAATGATTGAATATTTTGACTTGTACTATTAAATAAAATCATACTTTTATAATACTCATTTAGAGTGAGATATTATAGTTATTTTACAGTCTAACTATTCTATAATTACTGCTTTGATTTATTTTTTAATTCTACAACAGAAATTTTATATCTGTGAACTTTTCTATGGCAATTAGCACATAATACTCTTAAGTCAGATAACTTAGTTAAATGCCCTTCTTCCATATCACACACTTCTACATTGTCATGGTGTACGTCTAAAACGACCTCATCATCCGCTTTACAAACTTCACAAAATACTTTTCCATCATTATCTTTCTTAAACTGTTCTATCTTTCTTTTTCTAGCTTTTGGATTTCTTTTCTTAGCTTTCATAAGCCTTTCTATATACTTACCTTCTTCAATTACTATATCTTCTACATCTGCAAATTCATCAACTTCTATAAACTCAACCTTTTGGTTTAATCTGCTTAATAATGGAGGTCTTCTCTTTCCTATCATTAACTTAGGCTTCGGATGAATTTCTTCTTCTAACAATTTTATTAATTTACCCCAGTCATCATATTCCTTAATAAGTTCCCATTCTTCGTTAAATACAGTTATTTTTTGATTATCATTTTTTACTTCTATACCTTTTAAATCCCTATATAAACCATAAAATCCACTATCAGTATCACCACCTGGAAATCCTGTTGTCACACTTATTACCATAGCAGATATTAAAGGCATTTCATAATAGTTACAAAATGATGATAAATCACCTAAATATCTCCATAAATTTCTCATTTTTTCTTCTGGTATACCTACTTGCTTTCTTAAATCTTTGTAAAATATATTTTGCTTGTATTTAATTTCCTCAACTAATACCTTAGCTATTTCTAAATGTTTTTCGTCAAAATTCCAATTCATTATATATTCCTCCCTTCAATATATTTACATTATACTACTTTCAATTTAATATTTTAAGTTTATCTAAAATGGTTCTTTTATGCAAAAAATTAACGCTCCCAAAAGTGGGAACGTTAATTACTAAATTTTTAATTGTTATTTATATATTTTATTCGTTCATCTATACTTCTTATTTCTTTATTGTTATTTGATATACTTTTATAGCATTCATTATAGTCACTTATGCTCATTTCTGCTTCTTTAAATATTTCTCTCTCCATTACATTTTCTATATCTAAACTTGTAACAATATTCCCTAAATCATCTTTGATTATGTAAATACCATCTATATTTTCTAGTATATATACATCTAGTATATTTTTAGGTAATTTTGATTCATAAGTTTTCAACTTTTTTTCTAATCTCTCATTGTCTTTTTCTTTTTTAACTTTTTTTTGCTCTAATTCTAATAACTCTGGCTTTAGTATTCTATTCAACCTTTTTACCTCCACATATATTTTTCTATATTATACCATAATTTTCTTAATAAATTATTTTACATACGTATATATTACCATCAAATATTTAACTGAAATTAAAGTTTTATACAAAATCCATATGATATAATATTTTTGATTATAAATAAAATTTAAGGTGGTCATACTATGATATTTGATAATAAGCAACCTCAAGAAATCTATGAATTAATAGCTGAGTGGCTATGTAGTAAATCTTTTGCTGGTCATACCTGTAAATCTACATTTAAGTACTTTCATAAAAATTTATGGAACCCAATCCTAGTATATATAAAATACTTAAAATATAAAGATAATTTAAGTGAAGAAGAAAGAGAATTCTTAGATACAGTTGTTTATAATGGTGATATTTTTAGAGTTTTAAGGTACTATCCTCGTGACAAAAAATATGTATATGAAATGAATGAATATCAAAGTTGGTCTAAGTCTTTGAATGGACTTAAAAAAATTCCTGGTTTACAAGGCGATTACTTGCTTATTATTGGTAAATCTGATGTGGGAATTAATGTTTTTGAACTTTTATGCTTTTTAATAAAAAATAAATACATTGTTAATCCAAATGGGTTAAAGTCCTTTGAAAGAATAGCACGATATGAACTAGAAGAAGAAATAACTTATAAGGTATCATTTGATAGAATTCATAGAATAGTAGCTGTTAATAGTAAAGATTTACTTGAATATGATGATAATATAATAAGAGAAATAGATAGAAAATTATGGGGAAGAAATAATTTTAGATAATATCTTTACAAGTAAATATACACATTTTTTAGGTTCCTTGCTTCAAAATACTTTAAAATCTCGTAATATTTCGTCATAAAAATAATTAGAGAGTACAGTTTTGTACTCTCTAATTTATTAATATTTAAAGTTATTATTAAATTGATTTTTCTAACAGTACCTGTAGTAATGGCATTACTAATTGGATAGTATTTTTACTCTTAGTTCCTAGCCAAGTAAGTGTAGATTTTATTTTACTTTCCTTAATTTCATTGGTAGTATTTCCTTTTAATACACTTTGTAATTCATCTATTTTTTTTAGTAATTCATCCCTACATTCTACCTCTTCATTCAATGACTTCTTTCTTATATCTGAAAATAAATTATCTATTTGCACATTTACATCAATAGTTGATGCAATTTCTTGCGATTGAGCCATACTATTTATTATATTTATATTAGGCATACTATTTATTAGCTTATCTAATTTTTCTTCAATTGATTTTATCTTTTCCTTATAATATTTTATTTCCAATTTATAAAGTTCTACATCATCTTTCTTAGGATTATTTTCTTCTGAAATATGTTTTTTATACTTTTTTAATGCTCTTATTATAATTTTCAAACTTTCACTCGTTCCTTGATGTGCAAAATCGTGAAAATCTATTTCATTATGATAATTAGCTACCATAAGTCTTCCAATATCCGCAATTTCAAAATCATTATTGTATTCCACTTCTAAAACATTCTCACACTCTTTTATATCACTTTCAATCTGCTCTAAGTTTGTTTCCAATCCCTATTCCCTCCATAAATATCATTTCCTATATTATACAATAAAATTTTTCAATTATAAATCTAGCATAGTTAAACATCAAATAAAAAGTAATTTTATTTAACTTTTATATGCTTTTACATACATATTCATCATTTTTCTTTAAAGCTCTTTTAAACTTTATATCTTCTAAATTTATTTTTTCAGCTTTAGTCACAGCTACACCGTTATTATATAAATATGCTTTATCTACCGTTACAGCTCCATCTACTATTAATGAATAACTATATCCATCCTTATTTCTAACAGCTGTACATTCTTTATCATTTAAATCTACTTTATCAGCTTTAAATCTTAATACTAATGCACTACTATTCTTTTCTAATTCTCTTTGTATATATTTTAGTTTTTGATTTACTATACTTGCATTTACTTTAGACATATCTATAAATTCAAATGTTCTTGTATAAGTCTTATTTCCTATTTGAATTATTACAGCTCCATCTTTTTCTGGATGTTCACCTTTATAGAAAGTTCTAACTTTAGGATTATTAGTTTTCACTACATCCACTATAGCTGGTGCAAAAAAGTTTAATATATAATCATTTCTTAATTTAACTGTAGCTATAGCTTTATATAAATCTTCTGGCGAACATTGATTATATAGTTCATTACATCTTCTTTGAGTTCTATAATTATTATCATCATGTGTTTCTTTATAGTAGATTGATGTTTTATCAGCATTTCTTAAACCTTGTCTAATCGTTTTATAACTATTAAATATATCATTTAATTCATTAACTATCACAGCTACATTATTTTCATTAGCTCCTACACTTGCTCTATCAAACATATCTAAAAATACATTCTTTTTAGATTGTTTTACTTCATCTTCTATGGTGAATGTTACATCCTTCATTAGATTGAAACTTTGGGTATAATAATGTTTTGCACATCCATATGCATATCTATCTATCACACTATTTCTTATAGTTGTTGACTTTTCATTTCTAGCATATCTAAAGAAATATGGTTTCTCGCTAAAGTCTTTTAATATCTTTTTTATATTCTCTGGTATCTCTATACCTGTTTTTGAAGTATCTATAGCAACCTGTTGTGCATAAAGTATTAAGTATTGCATCTTTCTTAGCTCTTTATGTCTACCTTTTATAAATTCCTTCTTTTGAGCATCAGTAACCGTATTAGTTGACATTGTATCTACTACTACCCCAGCTTGCATAAGCTCCTGCATCTTTATATTAACTTGTTCACTAGTTTTTAATTTAAATTCATTCTTAACTTTATTATAAAACTCACTATTAGATAATAAAGTTCCATCTTGTAGCATATATGGATATTCATTTGTTAGGTTCATAACTCCAGCATTAGCTAATGCTAAAGCTCCAATAAAGTTTCCAGCACATTCTTTAGTCATTCTTTTTATATTCTCTGGTGTATATGGTAAATCCATTTTAACTCCATCAAATGTATTAAAGAATAAAGGTGTATCTAGTTCAACTACAGCATTATAAATAGTATCATCTACTATTGAACATGCAATGTCACCATCAAAATCTGCTCCAGACATCCTGCTTGCTGTAGCATCAAATGTATTCATTACTAAGATACTGGCACAATTATAATTTAAACTATCTATATAGCTATTCTTTTTATTCTCAAACTTCACAAGCTCCTGTGAACTTGAAAGTGGATTTCTACCCATCACAGTTCTTTGTTTATCTGGTCTACCTACAGAATAAAACTCTCCAACTTGTAGACAACTTTCATTTCTAGCTGTATCCATATTACGTGTAGCTATAAAGTTCATATATACTTGAACATCTTGTATTATTAATCTATAAGATGCATCATTTAAAAATGTTTTTCCATATGCTACTTTATTTATTCTACTCTTCAATAGTTTTTGTATTTCTTGTTGTACTGCCCAATCTTTTAATAAAGAACTATCGTATTTTACTAACTCCAACATAAGTGAAAATTTATCTTTAGATTGTTTATCATCTATATCATTTTCATCTATTATATCTGCTAAATCACAGGTTATTAGTAAACTATCTATATTCTCTAAAGATGCATCTAAATGTTCTCTGTCATCTTTAGTTAGTTCTAATAATTCATCATAAGATAAATTTAAAGCCTGTAAAAACTGGTAATTAAGTTTTGTATTTGAACTACTTAGTTTCTTTGGGTTGTATTTACATACATATAAACATTTGAATATATCATCAACTTGATTAGCTACATTATCTAAATAATTACCATCAAAGTGTTTTACTAATTTACATTGACTTTCATT
>CALFLM010000108.1 GCA_937880075.1 uncultured Romboutsia sp.
AAAAACCTCCGTTTTGATTTGATTAAATTGTCAATTAGTTTATGTACTAATAATAAAGCTTAAATATTACACAAATTATAAGTAAATCTTAAGAAAACTTAAGAATCATTTATAAAATATTTAATATTAAACCTTTATATTAGATAAATGAAGGAAATAATATTACATATGTTTTAATTAAAATACTTTATTAAGTAAAATTATTATTTTGTATTGTTCAAAACTATAATAAATAATAAAATTATTTTATAATGTAGAATTATTAGAATATATATTAAAATAAACAGAGGTAAATTATTATGGTAAATAAGATTTTAGTAGTAGATGATGAAAAAGAAATAAGAAACTTAATTGAAATATATTTAAAAAACGAAGGATATGAGGTAATAAAGGCACGTGATGGTGAAGAAGCACTTGAAATTTTAGAAAAAGAAGATATTCACCTAATTATACTAGATATAATGATGCCTAAAATAGATGGAATAGAAGTATGCAAAAGAGTAAGAGAAAATTTAAATATTCCAATACTAATGTTAAGTGCTAAATCTGAAGATATGGATAAAATACAAGGAATAATGACTGGAGCAGATGATTATTTAACAAAACCATTTAATCCATTAGAATTATCAGTAAGAGTAAAAGCTATTCTTAGAAGAACTTATTATTTTAATAATATAAATACAAGTAAAAATATAATAAATATTGAAAACTTAACTATAGATAAAAATGAGAGAACTATTACGGTTGATGATATAGAAATACCTTTTACATCTAGGGAATTTGATATTTTATATTTACTTGCAAGCAACAAAGGAAAGGTATTTAGCTCAGAAGAAATATTCTTAAAAGTTTGGAAAGAAGATTATTATAATTCAAATAACACAGTTATGGTTCATATGAGTAGAATAAGAGAAAAGTTAGGAAATTGTACTAATGGGCAAAGTATAATAAAAACTGTTTGGGGAGTTGGATATAAAATTGAAAAGTAATAAGAGAAGAACATTTAAATATATATTAGTAAATGCCTTTGAAGTTATCGTAAGTTTAATGTTAAGTGTATTTACATACAGTTTTTTACACGGTGTAATATATCATGTATATATTAACTACCATACACCATTACTTAATAAATTATTGAGCATTATATTTAAAATAAATGATAGGATTTTAAATGGAACTATCTATTCTATACTAGGAGTTAGTACATTTCTTTTAATATATACAGCCATAACTTATAAAAAATTTAGTAGTTTATCAAAAATAGTACAATACTTAGAATCAATGAGTAAAGGTGAACTTGATAGCAGTATTAAAGTTGAATCAAAGGGAGATATTGGGCAAGCTGCAGAAAATATAAATGAGATAGTTAAAAAACTAAAAAATATAACAATAGAAGAAAGAAATGCTCAACAAACTAAAACTGATTTAATAACTAATGTATCTCATGACTTGAGAACACCACTTACTTCTATAATCGGATATTTAAATTTAATTGAAGATGGAAAGTATAAAGATGAAGTAGAGCTAATGTATTATATAAATATAGCACATGAAAAATCTTTAAATTTAAAAGTTCTTATAAACGATTTGTTTGATTTAACTAAAATGCAAAATAAAACACAAACTATTAATAAGCAAAATTTAGATTTAATAGAGTTAATTAAACAATTAATTTCCCAACTTAGTATTCAATTTAAAGAGTGTAATATGGAATATAGATTAGAATTTGAAGTAGATAAATTAATGATAAATGTTGACCCAATGATGTTAGTTAGAGCTTTTGAAAATTTAATAACTAATGCAATGAGATACGGTAGTGAAGGACGCTATATTGATATTATAGTTAATAAGGAAGAAGATAAAGCAATAATACAATTTATTAATTATGGAGAACCAATACCAATAGTTGATTTACCGTATATATTTGATAGATTTTATAGAGTTGAAAAATCAAGAAATAGTTTTGAAGGTGGGGCTGGTTTAGGACTAGCTATTACTAAAAATATAATTGAAACTCATGGCGGAGAAATTTCAGTAAGTAGTGATAGCAATAATACTACTTTTGAAGTTAAACTACCATTATTTTAAATAAGAAAAATCATTATAGAGTATTCAGTTACTCGATGTATATAATTCGTAATATTAATATATTACGCAATAAACTCCAATTTATCAATTAAATTTGATGAACAATAGTTATAAGTTATTAACTTAACATTAGATATATATTTAGTTAATGGGGGTTCAATGAAGTTCGTCTCCCCATTGAAATTCACGAATACTCATATCCTTTGGATATGAGTATTTTTTTGTGCAGCAAATCATAATAATTCATAGTAATTATCATCGAATAATGTCAAGAAAAAATTAATTTAAGTATTTTATACAAACAAGCAAGTATAATAACTAAATTAAAGTATGAATATACAGCAATATTGGAAATAATGTTATAAATAGTATTAATTAATTTTAGCTATATGTATTAAAAAAATTCAACTAATTTATTTAAGTTTTAAATATATAGTATTTGTAAGGTGGTCATCAATGCATATAGTTATAAAACTAATAAATAATTATAGAGACATTTATTAAAAAATGATAGAATTATTATATATAAATATTGAGGTGATATAATGAAAGAAATATTTTTAAATACATATATAAATAGCAAATTAGTATCAAAAGATGAAAAGGCAAAATTAATACAGTATTTGAAGGGTGAAGGGTGTATATATACTAGAAAATCCAAAAACATAAGTGGATTGAATTGTACAAGAAAAGACGACAATGAGAGATTAAATATAGTATTTAATAATTTAGAAACTATATTTGAAGGATGTAGTATATTGGAATATGTTGAAAGATATGATGTAAATAGGAACTATAAGTATTCAGCAATATTTAAAATCAAAGATTATGAAGCAAAAAAAGATATGATACAGCAAAATATATCTGAAAATGTAGAGAAAATATGGGAGTTAGAAGATTTAAGTAAGTATATAAATAGTAATGATCCCGAGTTGCTAGTGATGGAAGATAACTTAGAATATACTGTTATGAAGTTGAATTATATAATAGGTAATGTAAATAATACAATGAATATTAAGTATCCTGTTCTTTGTATTATATTTAAAGAATTAGGTATTATAGAAATAAGATTGACGGGGTTAAATAATCAGTTTAAAAAAATAGATAATATATATAAGTACTATTTTGACTCGGTTATACGAAAAATTACAAGCAGATTAAAATTTGAAATAGGGTATATAAACTTTAGGCAAATATCTAGGAGAATACTAGAAGAAAAGAGAGATAACGTGACTGTGTACTCTCAATGGATGGAGGGAGAATTTGGATCTCATGCTAGACTACGAGTAGCAGAAGATGGAGATCACTATATGTTACCAATTTTAGGTCAATTAGAAAAGTTTATAGAGGAAAATGATATCTTAAAGAATAATGAAGATGCTAAAGGTGCAATAAGGGTGTTCATAGATAAGGTAAATAGTGAGCATGATTTCGTTAGACGAGCAATATGTTGGTTAAATGATGATAATAATATAGATTATGTAGTTGATTTTATTCATGAATATAAAGGAAGTCAATATTCTGTACTTCAAAACTATTTCAATAATCATGATATGGAGGATATGAATGATGTTACAAGGAACATTATTAGCTATGAAAGATAGCTTATTACAATTAAATGATAATAAGATACTTGTAACAAATAATGACATTTTAAATATCATTGCTTACTTTGAAAAATGGAAAAATGGTGACTTTATATTTCCTATGAAGTTTATGGATGAAGTTGAAATTAGTATAGAAAAAGTATATGATATATTAACTAAATTAGAGGATGATAAATTTATAGAACCTATTTTTCAAATATATTGTTACAAATGTAATAATTTTCAAAAGGGGTACTATCTAACTTTAGTTGAGATACCAGATGAGGAACTGTGTGAATTTTGCCATGAGGAGATAAATGAAAATAATATAGTTGTAAGATATAGAATTACTAAGGATTAGGAGTAAGTTTTATGGAAAATGATGCTATAGATAAACAAATAGAGGAAGAACTTAATCAAATGTATCA
Organism: uncultured Romboutsia sp.; assembly: GCA_937880075.1. Taxonomy (GTDB): domain Bacteria; phylum Bacillota; class Clostridia; order Peptostreptococcales; family Peptostreptococcaceae; genus Romboutsia. Next base: position 4,103 of record CALFLM010000108.1, read on the forward strand.
AAAATATGGAGATAGAATGCTTACTCCATATGATAAATTTTTTATAGAAAAGAGAATTAAGGATAAATCAAGAAGATATGACTTAATATGTAGAATAGAAAATAGTAAATTAGAAGAATTATGTAAAATGATTAATAATTTAACTATAAAGGATGAAAAAACCATAAAAGAAAAAGGAAATAAATTAGAAGAAATAGTTGAATTTATTTTTTCCAATTTGAGCCTATTTAAAGTACTTTATACAAATAAGAGAAATTCTACAAATGAAATGGATTTAGTAGTAGAACTTGATAATGAAGGAAAATTAGCCTCATTTGAAAGACTATTTCCATTTAAAGAGGTTGATTTATTCATTATAGAGTGTAAAAATTATGATAAAAAGGTCGATGTAACTTGGTTAGGAAAATTTTATTCACTCTTAAGAAGTTGTAATTTAAATTTTGGACTAATATTTTCTATAGATGGATTTACCAAGGGTAGAGGAAGTTGGCAGGGGGCAAAAGGGCTATCCAAAAAGTTAATTTTGAAGGATGATACATATATATTAGATGTAAATATGAATCACTTGAAACAAATAGCGAGAGGTGAAAATTTTATAGAGTTAATAAAAAATGAAAAGACTATACTTGACTTAGATTTGAAACATGAATTTAAAGATATCGTAGACCATGATTATCAAGAAGAAATCACAGATGCAGTATCTAATTTGTAGGGCAAGAGTTGAAATTTTATAAATAAATTAAATTGTGGGTATGATTTCTGCGATTCGTCTCCACCATTGAAATCCACGAAAATATATTGGCTAAATAGCCAATATATTTTTTTAATTACAAGGAAATTATAATATTTCAAGATTTGTTGAAAACTTGTATATTAAAGTAATATCAATCTATTCAGAAATTTAAAAAGTGACAAAAATACTCTAAACACAATGTAAGCATTGAGTTAATGTTATAATATAGAAAAGGTCGAAATTGTTATATAATACGAAGTAAATATACTTTTATAACAAATATTATTAAAGGAGTGGTTTTATGATTATAAGAGATGCAGTATATGATGATATAGATAATATAGCTAAATTATATATTTCAAATTGGAAGGAAACTTATAAAGGATTACTATCTGAAGATTATTTAAATGGTTTAACTAAAGAGTATGCAGTAGAAAAGTGGAGTAAGTATCTTAAAAATGAAAATCATATTTTTGTTGCGTATGAAGAAAATGAATTTTTAGGTTTTGTAGCATCTAAAAAAGATGATGAGGAAGAAAATTATTGGTATTTAGATTCTTTACATATAACAAAAAATTCAAGAGGAAAAGGAATAGGAACAAAATTAATTTATAGAGTAGGGCAGTATGCTTTAAAACATAGATATGAATGCATGAGTATTTGTATTGTTAAAGGAAATGATAATGCTAAAAGGATATATGAAAAACTTGGTGCAGTTCATTATAAATATTTTATTGATGATTTTGGAGGAGTAAAATCAAATTCAGAAAAACTTATATGGAAAAACTTAAGTATTTTTGCTTAATGATAATACTTTTTCTAATCAAAATTATTAGTTAATATACAATCTTAATATACTGCGAACAAAAAGGTTGAGAGCTATGCTCTCATTTTTTTATATAACTATTTAAAACTTAATAAAACTTAAGAATTACTTAAGTTTTATATTTTAGAATTAATATATAGACTTAATCACTAAGTCATAAAAAAATAAAATTTATAGAAAAGGAGTATCAAAATATGAAAAATATACTAATAATATTCGGTGGAAAATCAAATGAATATGAAGTTTCATTAAAATCAGCATCATCAGTTATAGACAATATAGACAAAAGTAAATATAGGATTATAACAATAGGTATAACTGAAGAAGGAAAATGGCTTAGATTTGATGGTTCAACAGAAGAAATAAGAAATAATACATGGTTTAACAATAAAACTTGTAAAGAAGCAGTTCTATCACCATGTACAAGTCATAAAGGATTTATAGAATTTGATGATTATAGTACAAATTTAGTTTCAGTAGATCTAGTTTTCCCAGTATTACATGGTAAATTTGGTGAAGATGGAACAGTTCAAGGATTACTAGAACTTTCAGGGATTCCATTTATAGGATGTAAAACACTATCATCTTCAATTTGTATGGACAAGGCAATAGCCCATAATATAGTTAGAGAAGCTGGAATAAAGGTAGCTAAATCACTAACGATATTTGAAGAAGATGATAATATCGTAGATAAAATAAAAGAAAAGGATATGAAGCTTCCTTTATACATAAAACCTGCAAAATCAGGTTCATCAATTGGGATAACAAAAGTTTACGATTTAGATAAGCTAAATGAGGCATTAGAAATGGCATTTATTCATGATAATAAGGTAGTAATTGAAGAGTCAATAAATGGATTCGAAGTTGGATGTGCAGTACTAGGAAGTAAAAATCTTATAGTTGGAGGGGTTGATGAGATTGAATTAACTAAAGGATTCTTTAACTTCGATGAAAAGTATACTTTAGAAACCTCAAAAATTCATTTACCTGCTAGAATTGACGAAGATAAAGCAAATGAAGTTAAGAATACTGCTATAAAAATATATAAATTACTTTCTTGTGAAGGAATGGCGAGAGTTGACATGTTTATAGATAAAGATGGCGAAATATTCTTTAATGAGGTAAATACAATTCCAGGATTTACTGGAAGTAGTAGATATCCTAAGATGATGGATTTAGCGGGATTTAGTTACACAAAACTAATAGACAAATTAATAGAAGTTACTTTAGTAGATGAGTTATCTAAAGATTTTTAAGTATAGGAAGTTTAAATTATGAGTGATTTAATGAAAGTATATGAAAATATAGAACAAGTAACATTAAAGTTAAGTGAAGACAATCTATATTCGGGAAACTTAATTTTAGTAAATAGAGATAATGAATTTAAGCAAAGCAAATTAGAATTAATTGCTGTTGATAGTTCATATTTTGAGATTTTTGGAGAAAAACCAATTTATATAAATAAAGTAATGAAAGACCCTCTTTTAAACTTAATTGATGATATAAATGGAAAAAGAAAACTCATAGCGGTAAGTGGTTTTAGAAGTGAAGAAGAGCAACGAGATATTTATAGAAACTCTATTTTTGAAAATGGTATAGAGTTTACAGAAAAATTCGTTGCAATACCAAAACAAAGTGAACATCAAACTGGACTAGCTATTGATTTAGGTGAATTTGCTGAGAATATAGATTTTATATGTCCATCTTTTCCTGACTATGGAATTTGCAAAGATTTTAAAGATTTAGCACAAGACTATGGTTTTATAATGAGATATAAAAATGATAAAAAAAGTATAACTCATATATCAGAGGAAAAATGGCATTTTAGATATGTTGGTGTACCACATGCACGCTTAATGAATAAATACAATTATTGTTTAGAAGAATATATTGATTTTCTACGACAATTCAAATTTAATAAAAATCATTTGAAATTAAAAGAAGATAATAGTGAAATTGAAATATTTTTTGTTGAAAAAGTAGACAAGTTAATGGAAATAAATATTATGAAAAATACAAAGTATGATGTATCAGGAAATAATGTAGATGGGTTTATTATAACTTTATTTAACGCTATGGGGGAGTAACAATTCATGAATGAAAAAATAAGATTTGGTAAAATAGATTTATTTAAATTTATAGCTGCATTTCTTGTAATTACTATACACACAGATCCTTTAAGCTTTTATAGTAACACTAGTAACTTTATATTAACTAGAATAATTTCAAGACTTGCAGTACCATTCTTTTTTATATCAGCAGGATATTTATTTTTTATAAAACTGACTGAGGATAAAAAAGAAAACTATAAATTATTATTTCAATATATAAAAAGGATACTTATCATATATATAGCTTCTATAATAATATATGTTCCTTTAAATATATACAACGGACATTTTAAATACTATTCAAATATAACGAATATCTTAAAAGATTTAATATTTAATGGAACTATGTATCATTTATGGTATCTTCCTGGATTAATGATAGGTGTACTAATATCCTATCTTTTAATAAGTAAGTTTAATATAAATATAGCATTATTAATAAGTATAGCACTATATGTAATCGGATTATTAGGAGATAGTTACTATGGAATCACACAAAATATAGGGTGGCTAAGGTACATATACTATAATCTTTTTATAATAATAGATTATACTAGAAATGGAATATTTTTTGCGCCAATATTTATTTTATTAGGATATAAATTATCAAGATTATATAACAAAAATAAGTATCCAGGCGCTTGGCATAAAGATTTAATAATGTTCATAGTATTTTTTATTTTATTCGTTATAGAAACCTTTATATTAAGAGAATACAATATCCCTAAGCATGATAGTATGACAATATTTTTAGTACCATCTGTATTTTTACTATTTAAAGTATGCATACAATTAAAAGATAAGTCTATGAAAAACTTAAGAGAAATGAGTTTATATATTTATATACTACATCCTATGATGATAGTAGTAGCAAGAATAATCGGTAAAATAACTAAATCTAGTAATATTATTATAAATAATAGTTTGATTAATTATTTTGTAGTTACATTATTATCTATTTTGACATCACTAGTATTAGTTAATCTAAAGAGATATAGAACAAAGAGTTAAAAATGATTAATGAGGATGAGAAAATAGTTTTTAACTAGCAAAACAGATTAATTATGGTCAATATATAGGTATAAAATAAATAAGTAAAGTTTTGATGCTAAAAATATTAAATTTAAGATAGAAGGAGAAATCTTAAAAGATTCATTCCCAAAAGAGTCTAATGTAGATTAATAAATAATAAAATTATATTATAAAATTTCAAACTATATGTGTAAAAATATATACTTTAATGTAAATTTTTGTTGACACATATCTTTTTACATTGTATATTAAAAAATATAGGATACCTTTAAGATAGTCCCGTGAGACTAATAAGGAAATGTACGTAATGTAGTATTTTTGCCTTAATATCTATTGGTATTAAGGCTTTTTTGGTATCCTAAAAAAATTTTGGGAGGATACTATGAACAAAACTCAAACTTCAACAAATAATGCTAATAAATTAGCTATCAAAATGGCGATTGCCTTAATAATCGGATTAATAGCTGGAACATCATTTATTTTCTTAAGAGAAAAATTAATCTCAAGTGGAAATAGTGATACTTGGACTATGATAAATAATTTATTATTCCAAGATATAACTAAACCAGAGGCAAATAATGCAATTGGAATTTTTTATATAGTTGGTCAACTATTTATAAACTCATTACAATTAGTAATAGTACCTATGGTATTTACATCAATAACTCTTGCTATGTGTAATATAAGCGATACAAAAAAATTAGGTCGTATATCTTATAAAACAATATTAGGATTTTTAGGTACATCTGTATTTGCACTAATACTTGCTGGTATATTTGGAATGGTTGCTAATAAACTTGGTTTATTTAATGTAAGTATAAACAATATAGCTTCAAGTGAAGGAAGTGTTGCGAGTAATCCGCTTTTAGTAATTGTACAAGCTATACCAAATAATATAACTTCAGTATTTGGTGAAAATGGGCGTGTTTTATCTATAGTTTTCTTAGCTAGTGTTACTGGAATTTGTATTAATTCTTTAGGAGATGAAATTTTAGTATTAAAGAAGCTATTACAAGATATAAATAAAATAATAACTACTTTCTTAACATTTGTTATAACTAAATTTGGACCAATATCTATCTTTGTTTTAATAACAAGAACTTTTGCAATTTATGGTGTTGATCATTTAAAACCAGCTCTTGCATATGTTGGTACTACTACAATAGCTTTACTATTATTCTTAAGCTTAGGATACGCTTTATTTATTTACTTTACTACTGGATTAAATCCAATGATATTTGTAAAGAAAATTTCAAAAGTAGCTTTATTTGGTTTCTCTACTTCTTCATCTGCTGCAACACTGCCTTTAAATACTAAAACTGTTATTGAGGATTTAGGTGTAAGTGAAGAAATAGCCTCTTTTACATTACCACTTGGTATGACTATTAATATGAACGGAACTGCTATAATGCAAGTTATCGCAGCAATATTTATAGCATCTAGTTCTGGATATGAAGTTACTGTAGGAAATATATTAATAATATCATTATTAGCTTTAATAGCATCAATTGGTACACCTGCTGCTCCTGGTGCTGGAGCTATAATACTATTTACTGTTTTAACAGGGATGGGATATCAAAATGATGCAGCAGTACTTGCTTATTCATTGATACTTGCAATAAACAGACCAATAGAAATGCTTGTTACTTCACTAAATGTAGTTGGAGATGCTGCAACTGCTGTCTATGTTTCTAAATCAGAAAATAACTTAAATGAAGAAATTTATAATGGATAATAAATAATATTTTAATGTAATAATATAAAAATATAAAAAGCTTCAAAGTATAAAATGGATCCTATATAGTGGACATGAGAAAAAGCTTGTCTATCTGTATGGGATCTTTTTTGTACCTTATTAACCAAGGAGTGATTATAAGATGAGTAAAAAGGTATTTACAGAGCTAGAAATATTAAAATTTCTAAAAATAAATATGTAAAAAGGTAGAACAATAGAAGAAGTTAAAATATTGATATATGATTATATGGATTATTAAAATAATGACTGTTGTAAGTAGAATTAAAAAAAGCTGACTCCTGTACAATACAGAAATCAGCTTTTAGTAACTTCTTAATACCCCTTTTTTCTAGCATCCTTGATAAATAGTCTATTAAAAAATGAATACACCTTTATTATTTAAAAAGATTATCTAGCAACGAATGTTTCACAGCTACTATTTTCAAAATTTATATCTACATGACTTGCATTACAAGCACCATAACTATTATATGTACACTTATTAGCACTACAAGATATATTTTGAGTACTAGTTAAACCTGTATCACCATGGTAATTAGTCATGTTATAGTTATCTTTATCTCTAAATGTATCACAATAAGTTTCAGGTGTTATAGCTGCATCAAATCCTTCAACCTTTATTCGTGAAGCATAACAGCTTCCAGTTTGATTGAATGAACAATTTGTAGCCAAACAGTGTAAATTACTTCCCATAAAATACCTCCTAAATAAAATTCTATTATTATTATGTCAAAGATAATTTATTTTAATCATTTACACCTAAAAATAAATATATTAACCTAATATATTTATAAATAAGATTATACAAGGCATTGTAAACACATCAAGTAAAAATGCAGCAACCAATGGAACTACTAAAAATGCTTTTTTAGAATAACCATATTTATCACTAATAGATGTCATATTAGCTAAAGCTGTAGGTGTAGCACCTAATCCATGACCAATAAGACCACTTATCATAACTGCAGAATCGAAGTTTCTACCAAGAACCTTAAAACAAATAAAAATAGAGTAGATAACTATAAAAATAGATTGGCATATAACAATAATAAGTATTGGACCAAATAAACTTGATAGCTTAAATAAATCAATGCTCATAAGTGCCATAGTTAAAAATATTCCAAGAGATAAATCACTTAAAAAATCAATAATTTTAAAATCTAAATTTACAATATCAAATTTATCATTTACATTTCTAAATAACACAGATATTAACATACATCCAGTTATAGCTGGAATTATTATTCCTGTTATGTTAAAAAATATATTTGATATTAATTTTCCTAAAGATATACAAAGAAGAATAGCTAATAATTGTTCTAAAAAAGAAAAAATATCAAGGTTTATTCTATTATCAATTTTTTTTGACATAGATACTTTATTACCGTTTAAGCTAGGTTTTAATTTATACTTGTCAATTAAAAACTTTGCAAGAGGAGAGCCGATAAGTCCTGCTAATATTAGACCAAGAGTTGATGCTGCGATACCAACGCTTATAGCATTTTGTATACCTAAATTTTCTATAGTAGCACCATAGGCAGCAGAAGAACCGTGCCCACCTTCCATTGAAATCGTACCACACATAAGCCCAAGTAATGGATTTATGCCTATAACCTTAGATAAAACAACAGCAATTATATTTTGGCAATATGATAAAACTCCACATAAAATCCAATATTTTATAAGTGCTTTTCCACCTTTTTTAACTAAAGACATACTAATTCCAATTCCAACTGTGGTAAAGAAAAAACATATTAAATAATCCATTAAAGAAGTATCCATAGATATATCACAAATGTTAAAAAATTTTAAAAGAAGAGTTAATAGGCAAAATAATAATCCACCAATAACTGGTGAAGGAATACAAAATCTATTGAATATATTGACTCTGTTTTTTATAAAATCACCTATAATAAATAAAATTATAGATAAAATCAAAGTCCAGGTAATATCTAAATTTAAAGAATGCAAAACACCACCTACCTTATATATTTAAACTTGTACATATAAAAATATATTAAGTAAAGCTTAAAATAATACATAAAAAATACTACATATGAGCAAATAATGCTTATATGTAGTATTCTTTTATAACTTCTTTAATATCTCAAGTAAATCATTAACAGTATCTAAAAGATATTTACCTTTATAGTATTCAAATTTTATATCATCAAAGCTAGGCATATCACGAACTACCTGAGGTCTTTCTTCAAATATTCCTAAAATATTAAAGTCTTTATCTAAAATTGCTATAGTAGGACCTTTAAATTTTTCTTTTTCAATATTTAAAGCAGAAGACATAAACTTTTTACCACGAGCCATAGTTATAACTGACATATTAAAGTTAGGATTTATATCTAAAAATCTTTTTAAAACTGTAGCATTTAACTGAAAGTCAGGACACCATATTTCACCTGAAACTAAAAAATTAACTTCACAGTCTATACTTTCTATAAATGATACTATTTCCTCATTTAAATTTAATCTAGAATTGTTTTTAAAAATTCTAGCTCTTTCTCCTTTAGTTCCTTCACCTACAGAGCTTTCAAAGCTTTTACCAACTTCAAATAATTCTTTAAGACTCATTTCAACCATAATAAACCTCCAAAATTAGTATTTATATAGATATATTACCATAAATATACATTATATGTATTGTTAATTTGTATTTAGAAGAAAAGTATATCTATCTAATTAATAGAAGTATAAAAAATAAAAAAGTGTGTAAAAATTTGGTGAAATTTGATATAATATGAAAGAACTCGTTAAATAGTATGAAAATTAATATTTTTTAGAAAAGTACTGATTTAAATAATTATATAAAAACTAGGAGTGAATTAAGTGAAATTTAAAAAGCGAATAATGATATTATCTATAACTACATTAGTGGGATTAGTAGGTGGATGTTCAAAGAATAATATAGAACAAAGTCAAAATAATACTGTGCAACAAGAATCACAAATGGATAATAGTGAGAGTCAAATAGATAATATTAAAGACGAAGAAGTAGTAGAAAATATCAAAAATGAAGAAGAAACTCAAGTAGGTAATATTGAAGATAAAGAGGAATCACAAGAAGATAAGATAATATCAGAAGAGGAAGCACTAGCAATCTGTAAGGAAAAATTAAGTGAAATATGGAATTATGACTTTTTAAAATTAGGATCTGATAAATCTGGAATAGATAAAATAGTCAATGTTAAAGATAAAATATACTATGCTATCTATCATATAGATGAAGAGTATGATATTGTGGCTGATTTTAGATTTCTTGTAGATCAATCTAGCGGGGAAGTATTTTATCAAGACCCAGAGGATTTAAATAAATTAGTATCTATAGATGAATATATTTCTAAATTAAAAAATAATAATTAAACTACATAAAATATAAGGAAATAATATAACTAACCCTAAAACTATTAAAGCTTTTAGGGTTAATTATATTATAAATAAAAATTTAATCATAAATAAACCTAATATATCCATTATCTAAATTAAAAATAATTAAAGTTAAGTTTTAATTAATCGTTTAGACAAATATTATAAAAATCAATACATGCATCTTTTAAATTAACTCTATCAGGATTAAAATTAATCTTTCTTAAATAATTATAAAAATCTAAATCATAAACAAAATTACTAAAATCATATTCATACTGAGAATACCTGTAATCTAAATATTTAGAAAATCCTTCAACTAAATTTTCCTCACACCACTCATTAAAATTATAAGCATCACGACCATATTCATTATATAGAGAAACTAATTCATCATCAGATTCTAGCAAGTCACAAATCTCTAAAAACTCATGACTATCAGTAAAAGAATCAAATAAAGAATGTGAATATTTATGAAAAGGAACTCTAAGAAGATCTTTAACTGTTGTATTAGGTTGAATAGTAGATACTATATTATTATCAAACTCAAAAGTTTGAGAAGATATAGGATTTAAACTATAGTAAAAAGTACAAATATAATTATTACTTAAAGTTACTTCACAAACCTTTTCGATAAATTTTTCTATATCTACATCATTTGAATACAATACCTCATTTAACTTAGAAGCCTTTTTATTTAAATATGATTTATGTTTATTAAAATAAGATTTAAAATAATCATCATAAAAATAATTAAAAAATACATCGATATCATTTTGCAAATCAGAAGATAAATTTAAATTTTCATTAGAAATTAAAGTATCTATTATATCAGATACACTAGCATTATCATCTAAATTAATAACAGAGTTTGTATAGCTCCAAGAGGAATTAGAGTCAAATATATTTTTAAGTTTAAACTTCATATCACCATCCATAGAATTATAAGTTTTTTTAAGCCACTTATAATGTTTTTTTGCATCCCTCGAAGTGTTATTATATAAATCTTCATAAGTGGAATTATTATCTGAGTTTTCTATGTTTGTAGTATATATTTCATGAGCAGTTTGAATTAATGAAATCTTTAATGAAGGACCGTTAACTTTAATGTCAGAATTGTAATTTATATCTTTATTGTTTTTGCATCCTGTAAGTATGAATATTGATAATATATTTAAAATAACAATAAGTCTTTTTATATTCACAATATCACTCCTTACATAATAAAATTTAACCTAGAAATTAAAATACCTTTTAAAATCATTCAACAAGAAATCCTTATAAAATATGGTGATATTAATAAAAAAATAGCAAAAAAATAAAAATGTAAAACTTATATATTTATAGCTGAAATTTTTAGGAATCAAAAGCTGTCATAAAAAATAGAATTAAACAAATTAAAGAGATAAGAATTATTAAAAAATTTTTATTTAAATCAATTTTTGAGCAACGGATGTATCCGTAGCGGAAGCAAGGATATATCGTTGGCGAAATGAGAGAAGCGAATTTTTTAT
>CALFLM010000109.1 GCA_937880075.1 uncultured Romboutsia sp.
TACTAGATTCTAACAATATATATTTTCTAATAATAATTCTACATTATAAAATAATTTTATTATTTATTGTATTTTTTAACAATACAAAATAATAAATTTACCTAATGAAATATTTTAATTAAAACAGATATATTTAAAAATTTTATATAGTAATTTAAATATGTTTAGTAAAATAACTAGCATAAAAAATTAAATTAATTCTTTTTATATACTAAGGTATTATAAAATATATATGCTATGTATAATTTGTAGCCTCATAATAGTTTTAAGCAACGTATATATCTTTATCCATAGAAAGATATATCGTTTGAAAAATAAAATATTTAGCCGACACACCCTCAAAAAAAGTGAATTTATTTCTTTCTATTTCCTTTGTTTTTATTTTTTTTATCGTACTCTTTAGCCTTCTTATTTACATCAAAATCTGTAGGAATATTTCCTCGAGTAGTCTCAATAGTAGTCTCTAAAATATTCATAATAGTTTTATTTACAGTAGTATTTTTAACTTGAGAAATAGCTTTTAAAAGATTTAAATCTTCCTCTTTAAAGTAAACAGATATAGCAGTTTTTTTAACAGATTTTTCTTCTTCCATTTCAAGTAAATTTAAACCAGAAGATATTATTATATCTTTTTCAAAGGCATTTTTTACTTCATTATCAACCTTATCTTTATAACTTTTTTTAGTTATTTTTACTTCACTAGCATCGTCTATAAACTTTTCTAAACCCATTTACAACACTTCCCTTCTTAATAATTCTTCTATAAAGTTATTAAATTCATCTTTAATTTTATGTGCTTTTTTCATTTTTCTTAAGTAATCATCTATATCCATTTTGTTTAAGATGGCATTTTTTACTATTGTAGTGTCACTAATTTTTGTTTCTAATAAATCTTGTTTTATATTATTGAAAGTATCTAAATACTCATTAAATATATCTCCAGAGGATAATTTTCTATTTGTATATGAATTTATAACAACAGCTCTTTTAGCCTCATTTGTCATCTCCATTTCTTCAAGGTCTTGGTTAAATTTTTGATAGAATAATTCACAACCCCTTATACTTGCAATATCTTGATATTCAAGTGGTGTAATTATTGAGTCTGATATTAGCATGAAATTTCTAGCAATAAGGTCATATGAAGGTGATAAGTCTATAAATATGTAATCATAATTTTTAAGTTCATCTATATTGCCTTTAAACCATCTCCACACAGCTTTTTCACGATTAGTTTTAGTTGTTAAAAATTCAGATAGTACTGATAAACTTAAATCACTAGGGATTAAATCCATGTTAGGATATTCAGCCATTGGAGAATGTATTATAATTTCTTTGGCACTAGAGTTATCAGTAAGTGCCTCAAACATTGTTTTTTTATCATGCACAATTTTATACATAAATTGGGTTAAATTTGCTTGAGTATCAGCATCTATAATTAATATTTTATGTCCTTGTTTACTTAGTTTTATTGCTGTTAATATTGTTAAAGTAGTTTTTCCCACTCCACCTTTAACATTGAAAAAACTTAATATTTTCAATATATTCACATCCTTTATATAATAATTTATAAAATAAATTATAATATAAATTATTATTAAATTCAAAACATAAATTATGATATAATTCTAATAAAAAATTAAAAATAATTTATATAGATATTTTTTTAGACATAATATAAAGTTAAAATACAAAATTAAAAGTGGCATTTGGAGGAAGATATGAAAAAAAGAGCAGTAGGTTATTGTAGAATATCAACCTTAATGCAAGTAGATAATACTTCACTTAAGGACCAAGAAGAAAAAATTAGAATGTATGCTAAACTTCACGATATCGTGATAGATGAAATGTTTATAGATAAAGCAGTATCAGGTAAATCAACAGATAGACCAGAATACGATAAGATGATGGATTATATAAAAGAAAATAATATAGATATTATTATAGTTTATAAAAATGATAGAATACACAGGAGTTTATACAATTTGTTAGCAATGATTTATGAACTTCAAAAGTATGATGTGGCTTTGGTAAGCGTTACGGAAATGTTTGATACATCAACTCCACAAGGAATGTTGTTTTTGCAGATGCTAGGGAGTTTTGCAGAGTTTGAGAGAGCTATAATAAATGAAAGAACTAGAAATGGAAGGATTGCAAGGCTTAATGAAAATAAGTGGGTTGGTGGAAAGCCAGCATTAGGATATAAGGTAAATAAGGATGGTAAATTTGAAGTTGATGAAAAAGAGGCTAAAGTTGTTAAGGATATATTTAAAATGAGGTCTAAGGGGATTTCGTTGGCTAAGATAGGTAATAAGTATGGATTTTCTAAGCAGAAGGTTGATTATATTTTGAAAAATAAAAATTATATTGGTGTATTTGAGTATAGGGGAAAGAAAGAAAAGAATGATATATTTTTATATATAGATCCTATAGTATCTAAATATATGTGGAGAAAAGTAAATAAAGAATGAATATTCTAAAAAAGAGAAATACAGAAAAAGTTAAGAGGAGGTTTTATTTTATTGAGGTTTTCACAAAAAACAATTTTGGTATTATTTGATTTATCAAATAGTTTACGATAAAATAAAAATCACTTTTATATTGGGAATAAGAATGACTCTATAGAAGAAAGTAATAAGTGTGTAGATAATTTTTTGTATTCTACACAAAAATTAAAGAACAATAATTATTTACCTTGAAGGGGGCTATCACATTAAGGGGAAATAATACAATATATAGTTATGTATAATTTGAATTAGAACAACATATTGTATATAATTTTTTTAGTGAGATAGACCCTTTTAGTTATTTTTTCCATTTCAGAAAAAGATACCTCTCTAATAAAAAATCATAGTTTTTTTTGAAATTACACATTTAAAGATGACATTTTATCATCAAAATATATACTTTTATATAAGTTTTTTTAAATTTTACCTTTATTTAACATAAAAAGTGTGCACCTTCCTTTGGATAATTTAATTTAACTATCGCACTTTTTAGAAGAATACACACTTTATTTTATACACCATAACCTAATTAACATTATTCATTTCTTTTAATCTATTTTCTAATTTTGAAACTTTAACTTTCAATTTACTTATTTCATTAGAATTATTTTCACTTAACAATTCTAATGTTTCAAATCCATCATTCATTTTATAGTTTAGTATATCTATTTTTTTGTTGACTTCTTTTAATTCTTTTTGCATATCTAGCAATATTTCTAATATTTTATCATTCATCATGAGTACCACCTTTCATCTTACTATAATATATTTATATTACTCTTGATTTTATGATTTAACAATTATTATTTTTCTACCTTCGTAAACCGTATCAATAAATTTATATCATTCATCAATTTTGGTTCTCTAACCATTGTTATTGGAATGGTTAGCTTTTTACTAACCCCACCATTGCCACCTTTATTGAAACTTATTGTGCTAGTTATTTTGATAATAATATATACTTTTATTGTCGTACTATAGCATCTATAACCAACTTTGTTACAGATTTATTACCAGGATGAATTTCAGTTATTGGTGTTATTCTGTATATTTCAAAATTAGAATTCTTATCTAAAATTATTTCTTTTTCACTAGCATACTCATCAAACCCTGTAATATAAGCAGCCTTTGTACCTTTTGGTACAGTTAGCCTAAATATAGCTTTTCTTGGCTGGAACGAACTAACATCAGCACTTGATAGTGACGTACTTGAATATGCAAGATTCTTTATAGTTTTACCATTGTATTTATTTATAAATTCATCAATTAATTTTTGTTTTATCTTTGGGTCTTTATTATCAAAAGTATGGCTAATCGGATACCCAAAAATGTCTAAACCAACTCTTCTATAAACAACAACATCTTCTGGTATTGGTTTTTTTGAAAGTGCACTACTTATTAATTCTATTTTTTTGTTTAACTCTTTATTATTAGGCTGTTTCCCTTTTCTTAAATAATCATTTATAGCTTGATAATCTCTTTTTATATATAAAGAGATAGCATTTGCTTCATCAGCAGTTAATTTATCTCTAAAATTACGATAATTTTCTTCTCCCCAAGTTACATTTTTAGCATCGGCAAAATCTAATACATTATTTATATCAGCATCTACAAAAATACGATTTTTTCCTTTTACAGAAGAAACTTTTACGCTCCTAGGTTGTATTACAAATCCTTTATCTAATAATAAACTTAAGTTATTTTCACTATTCATTACGCCATAATTAAGTCCCATTGGAACTCTAACACTTACTATTATAGGTAAATCTAAGTTTAGATGTTTACTTGTCATATCTACTTCTAGGAAATCAAATTTTTTGAAACTTTTATTTATTATTTGATTTTTTATTTTTGAAATAGTTTCATTTGAAAAATCATTTTTAATATTATAATTAATTCCTAATTCATTTTGAGATATTTTAGCATATCCAAAAACATCTTGGCTTAAAGTATTTTTTAATAATGATTCTTTTAATCTTTTAATATCAGATAATTCTTCTCTTTTTGCTTGACTTTCTTCTATTTCTGACACGACATCAGAAAAAAAATTCATACTTTTAGAATAGTCATATATCTTTATTTTACTATCTTCATATTTTAATTTTTCAACTGACTTTTGTTGTTGTAAAGTCAACTGTTTTTTCCATTTAGATTCTTCATTTTTCCCCCATGTTCTTGCTTCATTTAGTTTTGATTCATCTCTAAAATCAATTTTTTTTGGTAATATAGGCATTAAATTTCTCCTTTTCATATTATATTTTAAGATATATTCATAATAAAATAATTATAGTAAACTTTCAAATTTATTTTATATACTAAATTATTGTAAAAAAATGGTATTATGGATAAGTTTTGATATATAATAATGATATAGAAGTAATATTAAGTAAAGTGAATTTAGGAATATTAGTCAAAGAAGTTGAATTTGAATATAAAATAAAGCCTAATGAAACAAAATATACCTCAATTAGAGACTTTAAATGATAAAATGGAAGGTACATTTTTGATAAATTCAGATGGATATAAATTTATATTTAAATAAAAAGATAGTCTTTATCATGTAATAGTTATTGATATATAAAAGGTTTGTGAGCTTAGAAAGCAAGGTTTAAGTTTTTATTATTTTAATGAAAATTAATAAACAAGGAGATTTTTTATAATGGTTAAGGAAATTTATTTATTATATGTAATTCTTGCTATAATCTTTTTTATGTATAATATATTTTGTTTTATAAATAAGAAGCCTATAATATACATAAAATCTAAAAATAAAAAAACTGTCATTTTAAATGATGATTTTTTTAAGATGCAATTAATATTTTCTATAATCAGTAGTGTTTTATTAATAGTTAATAGCGTAATATTTATGATGTATTTTTATAAATATATACCTATGTATATTTCGATTTCTCTTTTTATATTTATATTAATAAACTATTTAATAAAATCAATAGCTATTAAAAAAGAGTATATAGATTTAGTATAAAAATATAAAAAAATCATGTGTATCGAAAAATTGTTTTTTATAAATATGTGTGGAATTTCGAAGGAAGATTCACTAGAAAAGGTTGAAGAAACCTATCTTTATATTATATACTTCATGGATATAGTATATTAAATATTAAGGTGGTGAACTAATGAAAAAGTCAAATTATGAAGATTTTATAATGAAAAGGGCCATGGATATATTCGCAGAAGAAGGTCTTAAGTTCTTTGGAATAGATAAAAAAGTAATAGATAACGGTCCAACAGAATTAGTTGTTTTGGAAAGTAAAAATATGTATATGGATTATACATTCTTAATGGAAGATGATAGCTATATACACTTTGAGTTTCAAACAACTAATAAAGGTTTAGAGGATCTAATGAGATTTAGAACTTATGAAGCCTTACTTAATCATCAAACTAAAAAACACGTTACAACATATGTTGTTTATTCAGGGGATATCAAAAATCCAATTAGTGAATATAATTGTGGTATAAACACTTATAAAGTAAATGCTATATCTATGGTTAATGAAGATGGCGATAAAGTATTTGATGAAATAATAGACAAGTTATCTAGTGGGAAAGATATAGATAAACAAGATATTATAAAGCTTACATTTACCCCAGTTATGGGTGGAAAAATGGATAAAGGTGAAAAAATATTAAAGGCTATAAAGTTAAGTAAAGAAATAATTAGTCCATATAAAAGAGATATGGAATCTATTTTATATGCTTTTGAGCAACGGACGAAGTCGTTGGCGATATGAGCCTAAGCGAATTTTGCTAATAAATTTTTAAGTGGTAAAGATTTAGAAAGAGTAAAGGAGGAGTTAAGAGTGACTGAAATAGGAAAGAGCCTTATTGAAGAAGGAAAAGAAAAGGGTAAAAAAGAAGGAATAGAAGAAGGTAAAAAAGAAGGTAAAAAAGAAGGCAAGAAAGAGAAAGCTAGAGAGATCGCAAAAGGTTTACTAGATATATTATCTATAGAAATAATAGCTCAAAAAACTGGATTAACAGTAGATGAAGTAAAATCTTTAAAAGATGAACCTAAATAAATAATAAATGGAGGGATTATCCCTCCATTTTATCGTTTATAATAAATTCTAACTTATCATGTGTATCAATATCGTTAAATGGCTTAAAATTAAGCAGATATTGATATAGAAACATTATATGAATGTATTGTTTTATACCAAAATTATAAATAAGATACCATCATTTTTCTATTTTTATAAATATGTTATGTGAATGATAATTAAATATTATATACTAAAGCGTCATTTTATGTTAAAATTTAATTAATCAAGTCGAAAATTAAAAAGAAAAAAGCCAGGAACCTTATAAGTTTGGCGACTTATTCCTGACTTTCATATAACACTCTAGATAAGAGAAAACTCAAATCAGAGAATTTTTATATTGTTATTATGTATTAATATTAACATAATAATTCAAAAACATCAATAATTTTGATATCGAAAACAATATAAAAAATTTCCTATAAAACAACAAGCTTAAAATTATATCAAGTATTAATTGTTATTAAGAAATTTGAAAAATCTCCTTATCTTTAGTGTCAACATACTAAAATAGAGGGGAATTTTTTATGCAAATGACAGAGTTTTGTGACCATTTATACGATGAAAGTACAGATGGTTATATACAAATATTAAAATTAAATGATGAAAAAAATAGTGGTGAACGAACTATTAAAATATATAATACTAAAAATGAGGGATTAAAAGATATCGTAGAGGAACTATACAAGAAAGAAAATGTATTTTTATCGCCAAATACAATGTATATACCAAAACGAAGAGTTGAAAATATAAGGCAATTTAGAGCATTATTTCAAGATATAGACTGTGAAAGCATTGGACTTGAAAAGGCTGAAACAGTTTATCTGATATGGATAATGCACTATGAAGGCAAAATACCAAAGCCAACTATGGTAACAGATAGTGGAAGAGGAATACATCTTTATTGGAGAATTAAAAATGCGCCTTATGGAGCATTAAATACATGGCAAGAACTACAAGATTATATATATTATAATCTAAAGCATTTGGGGGCCGATAAAAAAGCCACAGATGGTGCAAGGGTACTAAGACTTCCTGGCACTATAAATTCTAAGAGTGACACTGATTGCAAGGTTTTATATATAGATAATGATATTGAATACTCTATGTATGAATTAAGAGAAGAGTATTTAAATTATAAACCGAAAACGCATCAATTACAGATACAGCAAACTAAGAAAATAGATAATAAAGTTATTTCAAATAGATTTTTTAACTCATATAGCTTACATATGGAAAGGGCTAATGATTTAGAAACTTTATGTAGACTTAGAGAGTATAATATGATAGGGTATAGAAACATGGCGTTGCATTGTTATGCATATTGGAAAGGTATTTATATTAGAGATAGTTATGAACTTGAAAATATAGTTATAGAGTTTAACAATGCATTTACTGAACCTCTTAAGGAAACAGAGGTACAAGCTGTTTTAAGATGTATACCAAAGGCTATAGATAAGTTTATAGCTTATGAGCAAGGTATAAGAAGTGGTGAGCGTAAAAGAGTTTCTAAAGGTATGAGGGATAAAGAAGGTTATTGGTATAAGAATGAAACATTAATTGATAGATTAGGAATTACAAAATCAGAGCAAAAGCATATGAAGACTATTATTGGGCTTGATGAAAAGTATGATAGAAACAATGAGAGAAGAAGAGCAGAGAGAAGAAATGAAGAAGGATTAACTAAAAAACAACAAGAATTAAAGGTACTTCAAGATAAAATTAAGATATTAAAAAATGAGGGTTTAACAAATAAGAGGATTTCAGAAAAATTATTAATACCATTGAAAACACTAGAAAGACATATAACAAAAATGAAGAAAAGTAATTTATTATAGGATACCCTCACTTTTTGGCTCTTTATAAATATGTGGTTGTGTGATTTGTTTTTAATCTATTTATAGATTTCTTTAAACTGTGTTTTAAATGAATTTTTATTAAGTACAAGTATCTAATGTGTGCAGATGAAAAAGTTTAATAGAGGGAGCTAAAAGGAATTAACTAAAAGGGAGCAAGAGAAACAAAATAAAGTGTTTAAAGAATGTATCTTCTTATATTGATGGAAATATAAGGTAGCAAAAAATTTAATTAAATGTAGGAGTGTAAAATTGAGTAATATATCAGCTTTAATCATAGGTGTATCAATTATTATATCAGGATACTATATAGGAAATGGAATATGTAAAGGATTGATTTTTTTTAAAAGCAATAAATCTGAATATTGTTTAGATGATATAACAAGCATATTATTTAAAATAGACGATGAAGTTTTTAATAAAAAATTAGTAAATAAAAAATATATTGTTAAAAAACTTGGAATAAGAAGTAAGGAGATTAAATATTTAATTAAAGAATATCCGGGCTTAAAATCTATAAATATAAATGGTAAAGTTTACTATGAAAGAAAATCTGTAGATAATTGGATAGAATCTATAAAATAAGTGGTTCAAAAAATGGGTCTTTATAAGTATGTGGTTTGTGTTTAGAAACCTCAAAGAGATTGGATTTAGTGAAAAATACTATAATGATATAACAATTTCGTGACCTTTATAATATTTAGCCATAAATAAGAAATAAAAATGTTTAGAAAAAAAGGGGAGGAAAATCATTTGAATATAGCTATAGTTGAAGATGACAGTAATATAAGTGATTTAATTTACAAAACTATTAATGAAATTTATTCTAATATAAAATTTGTATTTTTTAAAAATGCAAAAGATGCTCTTAATTACGCAAAGGTTAATAATATAGATATATTTTTATTAGATATACAATTAAATGATTACAAAGGAACGATATTAGCTAAGGAAATAAGGGCAATAGATAAATACAAACATATACCTATAGTTTTTATAACAGCTTTAGCAAATGAAGAACTTTATGCATATAGAGAATTAAAAACCTATAGTTTTTTAACTAAACCTTTTACAAAGCATGAGTTGTCACAAACCCTTAAGGAAGTTATAGAATATAAAAAACACTTAAATCCTATAAGTAAGAAATTAAAAATAAAACAAAAACTATTTATATATGAGTATGATATAAAAGATATTTTATATATAGAATCTTTTGGAAAGAAACTAGAAATTCATTTAGGTAAAGGATCTGATATAATATCTGGTTATTCATTAAAATCAGTACTGGAGGCTATTGATGATACATCTTTTATTCAGTGTCATAAAAGTTATATCATCAATAAAAATTATATAGAAAAAATTGATAAATCAAACAAAATAATTTATCTTAATAATTCTAATAAAATACCAATAGGAAAGAAATTCGAACATTATGTTTTATAGGTTGATAATTCAAGCATTATTAGATAGTATATCTACATTTCTTATATACAACTACTTGTTAAATAAGAATATTAATAAAAATAATAGGAATCTATTATGGATTTTATTGACTACATTTATATATATAGTTGCTAGGGTAGATACTAATCCAGTAAGTGATATTAATAAACTTCAAATTTATTTTAATTACCTTAATTACGATTTATTTCCTGTAAATTCCGTATACGGTATATTATTTTTAGTGTTAGCGTTTATGATTTTAAATAGTTATTTATTTGAATCTAATAATAATGAAACATTTTATCTTACATTGGTTTCTATTACACTATTTATTTCTGTTAGATTAATTATAATCTCTATATTTAGGTATACTAATTTAATCAACACAAATATATATGAATACATATATAGGCTCTTTATGTTATTTTTATTATATTTAATATTAGTTATTTTTAAATTACCACTTTATAAATTTAAAGAGTATTTAATAACTAGTAAATATGCATTTAAAGTCATAGTTATCAATTCTTTTATAGTTATAATAACATTAGTATCATTTTATAATTTTGATACAGTTACTTTACTTGAAAATATTATTTTTATTTTAATATCAGTACTAATTATTTTATTAGTTAATATTATTGCTATCATATTTCAAAGAGAAAATTTAATTAAACAAAAGAGAATCGAAACGATAGAAACTTATGTTCCAGTAATATATGATTTAATTGATGAGGTAAGGTCTAAACAGCATGAATTTGATAATAAAATATTGGCTATTTACAGTATTCTTGAAACATCAAAAAGTATAGATGAGGCTAGAAATAAAATTGATTTATATAGTAGTGGTATGCGCCTTGATAATAAAATTAAAGAACTTATGCTTATTGATAATAAAGTTATAGCTGGGTTTATTTATTCTAAATTAAAATTGGCAAAATTTAAAAATATAATATTAGAAGTAAATATACTTACTAAGTTAGATAAACTTCCTATTGAAGAACATATATTAATTGAAATTTTAGGGGTACTAATAGATAATGCTATTGAAGCAAGTTTTTGTAATGATATTATCTATTTAGAGGTAAATAAAAGTGATAATAATTTAGAAGTATTGTTAAAAAATGCTTATAAATATACTTCTCATTTAGAATTTAGTAAAATGTTTGAATTAGGATATTCTACCAAGGCAAAAGATTCAAGAGGTTATGGGTTGTATAATGTAAAAAATATAATAAATGATTATAAAGGAAATATATTGTTTGGCAATACTACAATAAATAATCTTAACTATATTACAATAGGAGTATCATTACCATATTATTATTAAAAAGTAAATAAATTAGGAATAAAAGGAGATTTAAAAGGTATGAAAAAAATTTAGTACCTTATAAATCTCCTTTTGTTTTAGATTCATTGATTAAAAATTTCTTGTGTTTATAATATAGTTATGAATCAGTTAGATGAATATTAAGATACATGTAAGGAGTGTGATTAATTTGTTAAATTTAATAAAACTAGAAATAAGGAAAGTGTTTAAACCAGTAATTGCTATGTTAATATTTACGATGATAATATTTGTATGCATTGTCATAAAAATGGAAAATGAATATTATGTACAGCATAGTTTTGAGTTTTGGAATGTGGCAATTGATTATATAGCTATAATATTTCCAATTTTAGCTGTATGTCCAACTTGTTGGGTTATGTATTATGAGAGGAAAAATAATTTTTTACTATATACATTTCCGAGAGTATCTAAAAAGAACTACATATTTTCAAAATTGATTGTATGTGTATTAAGTGCATTTTTGATTATATTTATACCCATGTTAATAGGAGGAGTTATATCTTTATCTTTTTTAGATAATGTTCATGCGCCTAAGCCTTATGAGCCTATGTTTTATTCTAATCTATTTATGCCGGATTTTTTAATAAATCATACATATTTATACATATTTATTCATTGTTTATGGAATGGATTTTTAGCTATGATTGTAGCTACTATGGGATTTGTATTCTCTATTTATTTAAATAATATATTTGTGATTCTTACAGGTCCATTTATTTACATTACTCTAGATAATTTTGTAATGGCTGCATTAGGCTTTCATAAACAAAGGTTTATTTCATCATTTTATGTTAATGGTATGACGGATACCAATATATTTAATTTACTAATTCCTCCAATTATATCAATTTTATTGATAATAATATTAGTAGCAATTTTTAAATTAAAAAAAGTAAAAGTATATAATGTATAGGTGATACTATGAATTCATTATTCAAATTAGAACTGAGTAAACTTTTATTTAAAATCAAAACATAAAAAGCTAATATATATGTTCTAATAATAATTCTGCATTATAAAATAATTTTATTGTTTATTG
>CALFLM010000110.1 GCA_937880075.1 uncultured Romboutsia sp.
TTATATTTAAAGAAAAGAGGTAGAAATTAATATGGCAATAGATAAGAATAAAAAAGAATTAGCAAGTGAAATAATGAGATTGAAAGGTATTGAACATGATAATTGGTTAAATAACAAGTATCAAAGTATGATAGATGATAATACAAAGCTATTAATAGATAGTTTAAAAAGTAGTAGCTCAAATAGTGAGTTAGAAGAAAATTAGTTAATTAAGTACCAATATATTTTAGGTGCTTTTTTTATACAAAAATTTAAAAATAGGAGGTTTGTTATGCAAAATATAATAAACATAGGTTATGAAATAATAAAGTGGATTCAAATGTTAGGAGTACCAGCTACAGCAATAGCATTAGGTGTAGGAGGATTAACTCATACATTTGGTGGTAAAAATGGATTTGAAAAAGCTAAAGGCTGGTATATAGGTGGAGCAGTTGGTTTAGTATTTTCCCTTGGTGCAACAACAATAGCTGAATGGTTAAAAAGCATAATGCAATTCTAATTAAGTTTAAAATTAAAAATATATATAATATGCTACCGACAAAATTGTCGGTAGCATACATTGAAAGAGGATTTAATTATGGATGAAGTAAAACATATTTTAAAAAGTAAATTAAAAAAAGTGTATTCATTTATAGATGGAAAGATACAACATTTTTTTGATAGTAAAGATGCTAATTTTACATTTATTAAGAAGTTCACAGAGAAAGATTTCAGTATGAAAGTTGGTGTAACTGGATTTTTTATATTAACATTATTCTTGAATTTCTTAACTGATAGTATATCCAAAATACCTAAAATGCTTTTTGGTGATTCAATAAACATTTTAGGTATTTTTAATTTTTTAAATATATTTAAATTTCTCCCAATATACTTAGTTTTTTGGACTATATATATATGTGTATATTATAGAATTTTATTGAATATAAAATCATCTTTTGGAGAATTAGAAGATGGTCAAAAAGGGAGTTCAAGATTTGCTACAAGAGATGAAATAGATATACAATATAGAGCAGTTCCTATAATTGATGATAGGTTTAATGGTGGTGGTGGTGTTCCTATTGCAAGAGGATTTAAAAACTGTATAGGTTTAAATGGAGAAAAACTAAAAAAAGAAGTTATGTATATTGACGATTCAGCCGTTAATAACTTATTAATTGGTACTACAAGAAGTGGTAAAGGTGAAACTTATATAGTTCCAATGATAGATATATATTCAAGAGCAGAAAAACAAGCATCTATGATAATAAATGATCCCAAAGGGGAGTTATATGCAATGAGTAAAAAAACTCTTGAATATAGAGAATATGACGTTTATGTTTTAAATCTTATAAACCCCGATTGTTCAATGAGTTATAATCCATTAACATTAATAATCGAAGCATATAAAAAGGGAAATCTAGGAGAAGCACAACAACTTTGTAACACTTTAACTTATTCTATATATCATAATGAGAAATCAAGTGAGCCTATGTGGGAGGAATCTTCTATGGCTTTAGTAAATGCTTTAATATTAGATTTATGTGATAGATGTATAAAAAATGAAGAAGAAGAGAAGATAACTCTTTATACTGTTGCAAGTATGCTTACTGAACTCTGTGTATCTTACCAAGTAGGAACATCTGAAAGATATAAAATAGATGATTATTTTGAGAAACTACCTTCTACATCTGTTGCTAAATTACAGTATTCAACTGTAAACTTTGCACAAGGTAAAACTAAAGGTAGTATTTTTGTTACAACTATGAGTAAGTTACAAAAGTTTACTTTTGACAAAGTAGCAAGAATGACATCAAAAAACTCATTAGATTTTAAAGACATAGGATTTAAAAAAGATAAATATGATAAGCCTAAAGCCATATTTATGGTTACTCCAGACTATGACGAATCTCTTCATTTCATACCAAGTATGTATGTAAATCAAGTATATTATTCATTATCGCTTAATGCAACTTTAAACGGTGGAAAATGTGAAAGAGAAGTAGTTTTTATACTAGATGAATTTGGAAATATGCCTACAATAAATGGTTTAGCATCAATGATAACTGTATGTTTAGGTAGAAATATAAGATTTAATTTAGCGATACAATCATACTCTCAATTAAAAGAAAAATACGGTGATATGAGTGAAACTATAGAAAGTAACTGTGGTAATCAAATATATATACTAACTAATAGTGATGAAACATCAGAGAAATTTTCTAAGTTAGTTGGAGAAGAAACTATCATAACAAAATCAAGAAGTGGAGATATAACTTCAATACATAAAAGTAATACAGAGAACTTAGATAGAAGAAGGTTAATAACATCTGATGAACTTAGAAGAGTTAAGGAAGGGGAAACTTTAGTTGTAAGAGCAATAAAAAGACAAGATAAGTATAGAAATAAGATTGTATCATATCCAATATTCAATAAAGATGAACATTCAATGAAGTATAGATATGAATATTTATATGGAAAATTTGACAATAGAGATATGGACTTTATTAAAATGCAAGAAGAAATAAAGTCAGAGCATAGACATTTAGATTTAGAAAGTATAAATTTCTTAACTATATATCGAGATATATTAGAAAAAGAATGTGAAGAAATTTTAAATAAACAACAAAATAATAAACCTAAAGGTGATTTAAATGTTGGTAAATTGAATAAAGCAATAGAAGATATTAATAGTCATGATGAACATGATATGCTAACAGATTTAACAACAAAAAATATAATAGAAAGATTATCAGAAATTCTTAATTTTGAAGAAGTAGAAATAGTTAAAGAAGAAATAAAATGTGCTAAAACAAAAGATGAATTAATTAACTCTATAAGTAACAATGATATAAAACGTTTTGTAGAAGGTATAATTAATAATAATTAGATATTTTAATACGAAAGTGGGTGAGCTTTAATAGGTGTCAGATAGTAAGATTATAGATATATTAATATCACATCAAGATATATTTAGTATAAGTGATATATTTTCAACAGCTATAAGATTTTTATTATGGGGATTAGTAAAAATTTTAGCAGTAATATCTAATGGTTTAGAGAATATAATTGATAAAATTTATACGTTGAATGGTTTTTTTGCTAGTAAGGCTATAGTAGATTTGTTTGAAAAATTATCACCTATTATATGGATTTTACTTGCTATATCAATAATTTTTATTGGATTTAGAATAATGTATGATAGAGAGTTCAAAAAAGAGAAATTAATACAAAATATTCTAGTGGCTATAGTTACAATTGTAATGTTACCAACGCTTATGATTAAATTAAGTGATGCAACTAAATATGGCGTTAAAGCATTAGATGAAGTTGGTGGAAGTAAAGTGAATTACTCTGCTAATAAAGTTATAAAAGATAATCTATATGACCTATATTACTTAGATAATTTTAATTTCACTAATAAAAATGCAAAAAATAATATAAATGAGAAATATATAGATATTATAAATATAAATGAAACAATAGATAAAAGTAAGACAAAGAATAAAGATTTATTCAGTAACACAATAGATACATCTTTAGATGGTAAACTAACTCTAAGAAAGTTAGATAGTAGCTTATTTGGTTTGATGAAGGAGGAATATTATAGATTTAGTATAAACTATCTTCCTGTTATAGTAACTTTAATATGTACTATAGTAGCCCTTTTATCTACATCATTTAAAACATCTAGGATAATATATGAGTTAGCATTTGTAGGTATATTTGCTAGGTTATTAGCATTTTCAGACATAGGAAATGGTCAAAAAGTTAAAGAAGTAGTAAAGCATATTATTAACACTTTCATAGTGTTATTTTTTATTGCTTTGATACTAAAAGTATATTTATTATTTAGTACATGGTTAAACGACAATACTAGCTTAAATATGATAACTAAGATGGTCATATTAATTGGTGCTTCAATAGGTGTTGTAGATGGTCCGAATATAGTTGAGAGGATTTTAGGTATAGATTCAGGTATAAAATCGGGTTGGAGCGTAGTTATGGGTGGAGTTGCTACATCTAAAGCTATAAGTTCAACTGCAACTACATTAGGTGCAATATCAAAGCAAGTTGGTTCTAAAGTAAATAATATTAGTTCTATGTTTGGAGCAAATAGCTTTAAAAATAATTCTAAATCTAGTAGCTCTTTAGAACAGGAAATGAGTTCAAAGTCTAATAATGATAATATTAGCAATATGAGTAATAAAAATGAAAATAGTAATCTACATTCACAGATGAAAAATAGCGATATTGCTAATGAAAAATTATCAAGGAAAAATGCTTCAAATGATGTATCAGTAAATTCATCTAATAATCTAAATAGCAATATTAGTGAGAATACATCTAATTCAAATAATTTAGATAGTCAAAGTAATGGTGATAATAGTAATATATCAAATAATTCTAATATAAATTCAAATGATGACAATAATTTATTTACAAACTCAAATATAGAAATGAGTGAAAATGATAGTATATCAAGTGATTTAAGTATTAATGACAATAATAGTATATCAAATGGTTTAAGTATTAGTGAAAATGATAAGTTAAATAGTTCTACTAATTCATTAATAGATATGAATAATAGTGAGATATTATCTAATAAGTCAGATTTTAATACTGGTATAAAAGATAATGTTATACCAAGTAATCAAAGTATACATGGTATAGAAAATAAAGATAAATTAAATAAATCAATTATAGATAATACAAATAATCCAATAGATATAAGCAGTAAAGATAATAATAGAAATAAATCAAACATAGTAGGAAATAGAAACCATGACATATTAAATCCTAGCATATATGGTTTACAACAACAAAAAATAAATAAAGATGACTTAAATAAGTCAAATATAAAGCCTTCTAATGACATTAATAATACTAAAATAGGTAACACAAATTTAAAACCAAATATTAATGAAAATAATATAAGTACGATAGATAGAATTTCATATAATAATTCAAGTTCTGACATTAAGAATATAAATATTGGTCAAACAAATAAAAATGTTTCAAAAGATAGTAAGATCAACAATAGTAAGACTAATGTATTTAGAAAAAGCAATATAAACCCTTTAAATAATGATAAGTGATAAGTTAAAAAATAGGAGATATGAATTATCATATCTCCTATTTTTATGTAAAGTATTTTAAAAAAATAAAAGTGAGGTGGTAGTAAATTGATTTTCCATATTCCAAAAGAAATAGCATCAGAAAATAAATTATGGAAAAGTATATATATTAAAGATTTTGCTATTATAGTAGGATTTCTAGTTTTTGCTTGGATTTCTAGCACAATAAGTGGAATATATGCTCCATTTAAAATAGCTTTTTTCATATTTATGTTTTCTATAGCAATTCTATTAGTTCAAAAAAATCAAAGAAATAATCCAAATAAAAGACTTTATGAAGCAATTTACATTCTTTTTAAAAAGAATAATAGAACATATCATTCAATAGATTATAATATTGTAGGTAATAATTATGAAAATCTTTAGAAGAATTATTAAAATTTTTAAAAGAAAAGAAGAACTCTCTGAATTAAAAGAGTTTAAAAAAGAAAAGAAAAAAGTTAATTATGGAGCAGTAAATAGCGGAGGTGTTATGGATTTTGTCGAGTAAGATTTTAAATGAAAGATTGAAATTATATTTAGAAGCGGAAAAACAAATAACTAAGTTTGGTCAGTCCTATACG
>CALFLM010000111.1 GCA_937880075.1 uncultured Romboutsia sp.
TTGTCGATGTAAAAAATATAATTAAAATTTTGTGATGTATATCTTATAAAAATTAAAAAAGTCACTAAAACGTGACTTTTTAATATATTTTCGTGACACAATATGCTAAAATGTACATCACGTACAGTAGCGAGGATTTTTTTATGAGAATTTGTTATAACAAGTTGTTTAAATTATTA
Source organism: uncultured Romboutsia sp. (assembly GCA_937880075.1). Taxonomy (GTDB): domain Bacteria; phylum Bacillota; class Clostridia; order Peptostreptococcales; family Peptostreptococcaceae; genus Romboutsia. The sequence goes on from CALFLM010000111.1 coordinate 180, forward strand.
ATTGATAAAAATTTAAAAAAAAGTGATTTAGAAAGAAATGCAAAAATATCAAGAAATGTTCTGAGTAAACTGTCTAAAAATGAAACAATTTCAATGGAAAAATTAATAGATATTTGTATTTATTTAGATTGTACTTTTGATGATATTGTTGAAATTGTGAAAGATTGAGTTGGAGGATTAAGATGAACTATAACGTAGTAGATTTATTCTGTGGAGCTGGAGGATTATCAAAAGGTTTTATGGATGCTGGTTTCAATGTCGTTTTTGGAATCGATTGGGATGATGCAGCACTCACTACATTTGGTCATAATCATGGTAATGCAGAAGCAATCAAATTAGATTTATTTAATCTTGACAATGTAAAGTGTATAAAGGACAAATTAAAAGAGAAAAATATTGATAAATTAGATGTTTTAATTGGTGGTCCACCTTGTCAGGGATTTTCATTGGCAGGTAATAGAGTAGAATCAGATGAAAGAAATACTCTTTATACAGCGATGGTAAAAACTGCTGAACTATTAAGACCAAGAGTTGTGTTATTAGAAAACGTACCTGGAATGCTTACTTTATATAAAGGAAAAGTTAAAGAGAAAATTTTTGAAGACTTTGAAAACTTGGGATATAAAATGAATGTTAAAGTTTTATATGCACCTGATTATGGTATTCCACAAATTAGAAAACGTGCTATTTTTATAGGATTATTAGACAGTGAAGTTCCATTTGTTTATCCTGAGCCTATCCTTACCGAAGAAAATTATATTACTTGTGAGCAAGCAATTAGTGATTTACCTACTTTAGAAGGAGATACTGATTATAACGTAAATACTATCAGGGACTATCCAGGAGAACCCTTGACTGATTATCAGAAAAAAATGCGTAGTGGCTGTTTAAAAGTTTATAATCATACCCCTACAAATCATGCACAAAAAACTATAGATCATATTAAGTTGGTTCCTGATGGCGGTAAATACACTGATTTACCACCTGAATTATCAAAAAACTTTAAATATCATGAAAGTCTTCATAGATATAATAGTAAAAAACCATCATTAACTATTGATACGGGGCATAGAACTCATTTTCATTACAAGTACAACAGAATACCTTCTGTTAGAGAAAATGCTAGATTACAAAGTTTTCCGGATAATTTTATTTTTTACGGTAATAAACAACAACAATATAAACAGGTAGGTAACGCTGTGCCTCCTTTACTTGGATATGCAGTTGCTTTAAAAATTGAAGAATATTTAGAAAATAAAGATTACAAGAAAGATGGGAAATAAATGAATAAAAAATTCAAATTCATAGATTTATTTGCAGGTTGCGGTGGTTTATTTGATGGATTTATGCAATCTGGATACTATCAACCTGTTGCTTCAGTAGAGTGGGAAAAAGCACCTGTAGAAGTATTAAGAAATAGATTAGAAACAAAATGGAATATTGAGAATCCTGAGAAAGAAGTTATCAGATTTGATATTCAGCGTGAAGATGAATTATTCAATGGTTTTGATGATCCGGATTATGGACAAAACGATGGTTTAGATATGTTAGTTAATAAAAATCATGGAATAGATATTGTGATTGGTGGACCACCTTGTCAGGCATATTCAGTAGCAGGAAGAAATGCAGGAAGAATGAAGGATGATTACAGAAATTATTTGTTTGAACATTATATTTCTGTAATCAATAGATATCAGCCAAAGCTTTTTGTGTTTGAAAATGTCCCTGGAATGCTGAGCGCAATGCCTGATGGTACTTTAATAACTGATTTAATTAAGAGAGATTTATCAAAAATTGGATATGAAATAATAGATGATATTAGAGAAAATGCATTAATTGATACAAGTCAATTTGGTGTGCCACAGACTAGAAAAAGAGTTATTTTAATTGGTATTAGATCGGATTGTGTGAAAAATCCACAAGACATTTTAAGAGTATTTTATCAAGATATTTTACCAAAATATAAATCTAATAGAATTTATACTTTGGAAAATGCGATTGGTGATTTGCCTCCTATTTATCCTGTTAAACCCTATAGAAAAAATGGAAGAAATGTATCCCATGAAGTATGTGGTCATACAGATATAACTTGGCATGTTCCAAGATATCAAAATGAACGTGATATAGAGGTTTTCAAAAAATTATGTAAGGATATAGAAGATAAAACAAATCTTTATTCAAGTACAGATAGTTTAATTAAGTTATATGAAGAAACAACTGGTAAGAAGACTTCTGTACACAAATATCATGTATTAAAAAAAGATGAGCCAAGTACCACAATATTGGCTCATTTACACAAAGATGGTTTTAGATTTATACATTATGATAGTAAACAAGCAAGAACAATAACTGTTAGAGAAGCAGCAAGAATTCAAACTTTTGCTGATGATTTTGATTTTCCTTGCTCTATGGGGGCAGCATATAAAATGATTGGGAATGCCGTTCCTTCTCTATTTGCTAAGAAATTAGCTAGCGCAGTTTATGATTTTTTAAATACATACATGGGAGATGATTAATCATGGCTTTTTGCAAAAATCACAAATATTTATATTTTGACAGACTAAGAAGAACAGAAAAAGCAGAGGCAGTTCTGTGTTTGATTCATGCTTCTTATCAGACAAATAAACATCACGGAACAAAAAAAGATATTGTTAGAATGTTAAAAAATGGATATGAGTTATTTAGATTTGATGCTGGAAGTTATACAGGTGAAAGTGATGATCAGTTTGCTAGTCAATATACTATTGGGCATGAGCTAGGAATTTGGTTGAATTCTGATTTGCAATTATGTCCATTAGCTGAGAAAGTTGCTAGAAACGAGATTACAATAAAAGATTATTTTGATATTTTCCTTTTAAATTATATTCAGCCAATTGATCATAAAATTAACCATCCATTAGTTTCTGCCTTAGAATACGTTAAAAATAAGGGAACTCAAACTTTAACTAAAGAAGATTTAAAGAATATTTATAGTTTTTCATCAGATTCAGATAAAAATGATATTAATGGATTATTTAATATGTTTATTGGTTCAAACTATTTTTCAAAAATAAGTTCAAATGAGCTGACTATTAATTACCCTATAGATGATATTTTAGAATGTTGTAATAAAAAATACGTAGAATATGCGGAAGAAGAAGTTACTGAATATTTTTCTGATGTAAAGGATTATGTTGAATATTTAACTACAGACCATCGTTCTTTTAAGCTGTTAAAGGATAAATTCTATCTTGATAAAAATATAAATAAGAATAGCAATGAAGAAATAGGTTACAACAAAATCTTTTACGGTATCCCTGGTTGTGGTAAAAGTTTTCATATTGAAAAAGAGGTATTAGAAAAAGTTGATGAAGAAAACAACGTTTTCAGAACAACTTTCTATCTAGATTATTCTAATAGTGACTTTATTGGTCAGATTTATCCTAAAGTAGATAAGGACGGCAATGTTTCTTATGAAGAAGTTCCTGGACCATTTACTAAAGCTCTTGAAAGAGCTTTAGACCTTAAAAATGATGAGATGGTTTATCTAGTTATTGAAGAAATCAACAGAGGTAATGCTGCTGCTATATTTGGCGATACATTTCAATTATTAGATAGATTAAGAGAAAATAGAGATGGTAGAGTAATAGGTGATAGTGAATATCCTATTTCGAATTCATTTATTGAAGGATACTTTACAAAGAAAGGAATAAAGTTTACTCCTAATAAAATTTTTATACCACATAACTTAACTATTTTGGCTACTATGAATACAAGTGACCAAAATGTATTTCCTCTTGATACTGCATTCAAGAGAAGATGGGATAGAGAAAAAGTTGTAAACAATTGGGATAAAGCAAATGATGTTAAATCATTATTTATACCTTACACAGATGTAACATGGGAAAAGTTTGCAACTACTATCAACAAAGCTATGATCAAAGAAAGTCAGGATGCTGATGCTCCTGTTTCTGAAGATAAACAAATGGGGACTCATTTTGCTAGAAATAACATGTTATCCTCACATAAAGATAATCAATTAGATATTAATGAGAAAGATAAAGCTAAGAGCTTCACAAACAATGTATTGGATTACTTATATAATGATGTTACTAAATTTGACCACGATATCTTATTTAATAGTAAAATAGCGACTATCGATGATATTTATGATTTAGTTGATAAATATGAAAAAGATCACAATATAAATTCATCTAAAGTATTTAAAAATATATTTAAGTCGAAGATTGTAGAAAAGTTAACCGGACAGTCAGAAGAAGATACAGAACAAGCAGAAGAAGACATCGATGATGAAGAATAAGACAATAGAAATCATATCTGTAAATAAATCAAATAACTTTGTAGGAATTAAAACAGGAGAAGGTTCTGTACAACTATATGTACCTAGTGTATTTAGGCAAGATGAAAATATAAAAAAAGATATTTTAATATTTATAAAATCGATATCTATTGCTAAAAAGTTACATCAGGATAAAATTCAAAATGGTAAGAATGTAAATGATAAAATATGGCCCATTGATTCTTATTTATGGATTATTAGGGATTATCTAGATAATGGTTATTATTATAATCGTGAAAAGAGATATTCCAATTCAAATAGTGGCAAAATTGACTGGAAAAGAACTTTAAGAAATATGCCTATCTATTCAAACGGGAACATTATTTATGATAAGTTTGTAACTTCAAAAATGTCAGCAACAAATGATATTATTGCTCAAACATATAGACTATGTTTAAAACAAGCGTTACAAAGAATAGGTTGGTTATTTAACTATAACTTCTATGTAGAAACACAACAGATTTTTTCTATATCAGAAATGGTAGCTGAAATAAGAAGAGAATTAAATCAAACATTTGATGATGTTAAGAATCTTAGATATAAACATATGCTTAAAATATTGAGAAATACAGAAGGTGAAAAAGTAGCCTCTAGTATATGCTCATATGGAATTACGAATTACCATTATGTATTTGAAACAATGGTAGATATGATTTTTGATGGTATAACAGAAGAAAAGAGTAATTACAATCCTAATGGTTATTGGAAACTTAATAATAAGAAACCTAAAAAAGCTTCATCTCTTATGCCTGATACCATCTTAAAAAGAGATGATAAGACCTATATATTAGATGCTAAGATGTATCAATATGGTGCAACGCATGATGTTTCAAAATTACCTAATACTCAATCTTTACAAAAACAGATTACTTATGGTGATTATGTACATAATAATTTAGGAGATCAATTTGTTAGAAATGCTTTTATTCTACCGTATAATAAAGAACTAGAATCATTTAAAAAAGATAATAACTTAATATGTTACTATGATGATAATTTAGTTTAGCTATGCTTATGTTGATTGGAGAACAGATAACAAAGAAGATTATGACTATATACATACGTTTGGAATTGACTTTAATTATTTGCTTAGAAACTATAATTTACCCGATTACAAATTAATTAATAATTTGATACTTTCTATTGAAGATAGACTTAAATTTATAAAGGAGATTGAAGAATAATGCAGTTATTAAATACTAAGAGTATTTTAGAGTGTGATGAAGATGAAGCTGTTATTCATAACGAAGAAATAAAAAGAGAATTAGAAGATTTGTTAAATTACCCTAATTATGAATGTGCTGCAATTATTCAATATTTTGATATTGCACATAAAGATAGAGAGCCTATTATTGAACAGTGTCTTCTACATGATTGTCAAGATGTACTTGAATTTGTAGATTTAAAGAATGGTGTAGATTTAGCTATAGTAGATGGCTTTTTAACATTTATAGTTTATGGTCAGTTCTATTCCATGATTGATGAAACTCATTGTGTAGAAACTGGTATACAGATTAGACCTTATAATGAAGATAGAGAGTTTATTACTGTATTAGATATGAAGGGTAGTTGTTAAAAATTTTTATAGCAATTTAAAATATATGTTTTAAAGAATTTTAATTGATACATTGTAAGCGCCAAATAATGAATATTACGGAGTGGCAAGGCCACTCCATACGGTAAAATAAGTCCATCCATTACGCTAGAAAAGTCCAGTGAATCCGTTAAACAAGTCCACCATATTTAATATAAAGATTTGCATCTCTTGGTTGTAAAATGGATTTGATAAGTAATAAATACTTATCAAATCTTGCAACTAGGAGGTGTTTTTATATGC